>CAZDAT010000085.1:0-8944 GCA_964503695.1 uncultured Lachnospiraceae bacterium | reverse complement strand
GAAAGTGTATTTTATCAGATTTATCCGTTGGGATTTTGCGGGGCACCCTTTGAAAATGACGGGGTGTTGGAGCACCGGATTTTAAAAGTGGAGGAGTGGATTGGCCATATTAAAAAACTGGGATGTAATGCCATTTATTTTTCACCCCTGTTTGAATCCGATACCCATGGATATAATACCAGGGATTACAGAAAGCTGGATGTAAGGCTGGGAACTAATGAAGATTTTAAAAGAGTTGTGGATAAGTTGCATGAAGAAGGAATCAGGGTGGTTTTAGACGGAGTATTTAATCATGTGGGAAGAGGCTTCTTTGGATTTGAGGATGTGTTAAAAAACAGGGAAGCATCTGAGTACCGGGACTGGTTTTATATTAACTTTGGCGGAAATTCCTGTTATAACGACGGTCTGTATTATGAAGGCTGGGAAGGAAATTATGATTTGGTGAAATTAAACCTAAGACATGAGCCGGTGGTGGAGTATCTGTTAGAAAGTGTAAAAATGTGGATTCAGGAATTTGGTATTGACGGGCTTCGTCTGGATGTGGCCTATTGCCTTGACCACGATTTTGTCAGAAGACTCCGACAGTTTACGGATTCTTTGAAGCCGGATTTCTTTTTGCTTGGAGAAATGCTTCATGGAGATTATAAGGTACTGGTAAATGATGCGATGCTTCATTCCGCTACCAATTATGAATGCTATAAGGGGCTGTATTCCAGCTTTAACAGTATGAATATGTTTGAAATCGTGCATTCCCTGCTCCGGCAGTTCGGACCGGAAAACTGGACCCTGTACCGGGGAAAACATCTGCTTTCCTTTGTGGACAACCATGATGTGTCAAGAATTGCAACCATGCTGCAAAATCCCGCCCATTTACCCTTGATTTATGCCATGTGCTTTGGAATGCCGGGGATTCCCTGCATTTATTATGGAAGTGAATGGAAGGCGTTAGGGGATAAGCATGACGGCGACCCGGCACTGCGGTTAAGCTATGACCAGCCGGAATGGAATCATCTGACCGATTACCTTGCCGTTTTAAGTAAGGTAAAGAAGGATTCAGAAGCCTTAAATTATGGAGATTTCCGTTCGGTACTTTTAACCAACAGACAATGCATCTTTGAAAGAAAGTCAGAGAGGGAAAGAATCCTTGTGGCAGTCAATGCGGATGGGGAAGAATTTATGGCACATTTTGATGCAGGCTGCGGTAGGGCTGTGGATTTGATTACGGGAAAAGAGCATGATTTTGGCGGCGGAAGTCTTCTGGCACCCTATACGGCATATTATTGGAAATGTGAAAAATAAAGGATAAATTTAAAATATCCATAAAATTAAATGAAACTTTTTTCTTTTTTCGGGTATCTAAATTTTATCCGGGAGACTTTAAAGAAGAATATGGAAAAAAGACAAAAAAACAATTGTAATTATAAAAAAGGCGGCGGAAGGAACAAGGTGAAAAGAACAGAAAAAAGTCATAAGAAAAAGAATACCCAGCTGGCAAAGATAAAGAGGAAAAGTGCATTTTTTCTGGCACCAAGCGTGACCGGAGTGGCAGTCTTTTTTATACTGCCTTTTCTGGTGGTAATTTATTATGCACTGGTCAACAATCCCATCCAGCATAAATTTGTCTTTGCGGAGAATTTTATCAAGGTGTGGAATAATGGGGCTTTTCGGCTGGCAGCAGCCAATACGTTTAAATTTTCGGTGATTGCGGTGCCTCTGGTGGTAATTTTATCCATGCTGATGGCATTTATCCTTGATGCCGCGATTCCATTTAAAAGCCAGATTCGGGCAATGCTTTTAAGCCCCATGATGGTACCCATTGCGTCTGTGGTGTTAATCTGGCAGGTATTGTTTCATTATAATGGGGTAGTCAATGAATTTATCGGGTATTTTGGCGGAAAGCAGATTGACTGGTTTAAGTCCGATTATGCCCTTGTGGTCTTAGTCATCTTATTTGTGTGGAAGAATCTTGGCTACAACATGATTTTATTTATGTCAGCCATCAGCAATATCCCCAAGGAAATTGTGGAGGTGGCAGAGCTGGAGCAGGCAAAAAAATGGCAGATTTTTTTATTTATAAAAACCAGATATCTTTCCTCTACCACGTTATTTGTAACGATTCTGTCCTTAATTAATTCCTTTAAGGTTTTCAGGGAAGTGTATCTTCTTACGGGAGATTATCCTTACGACAGCCTGTATCTGCTGCAGCATTTTATGAACAATACATTTAATTCGCTGGATTACCAGAAATTATCTGCTGCGGCAATTATTATGGCACTGGTGATGATTGTAATTATCGGTCTGTTATTCTTAGTGGAAAATTATTACGGACAGGATTTGACGGAGTAAATATATGAAAGCAAAAATGAGAAAAAAGAGAAAAAGACGGGCGGGAAAGCTGGTTCTTACCATAATGCTGGTTAGTTTCACCCTGATTTTTGTAACTCCCATTGTATTTACCATATGTAATTCTTTTATGGGAAGTACGGAAATATCGGCAAATTATGGAATGATATTTGAAACCAATGAAAACGGCGGCAAAAAATTTATCGCAGATACCGTAAACTTAAAATTTATACCGGATAAGGTGTCCTTTAGCCAGTACATAACGGTGTTATTAAAAAGCCCGGATTATCTGTTAAAGTTCTGGAATTCGGTCATTCTGGTAGTTCCCATTGTAGTATTCCAGCTTGTGGTTGCCTGTCTGGCATCCTACGGATTTACAAGGTACCGGGGAAGAGTGCGGGAAATTCTGTTTTTTGTGTATATTATCTTAATGCTGATGCCTTACCAGGTAACCCTTGTACCGAATTTTCTTGTCAACAAATGGCTGAATCTTCTGGATACCAACTGGGCAATCTGGCTGCCGGGGATATTTTCGCCTTACGCGGTATTTCTTCTTACCAAATATATGCGAAGGATTCCGGTGTCCATTCTGGAAGCCGCCAAGATTGACGGTGCCGGGGAATTTCAGATTTTTTCCCATATCTGTATGCCTTTGTGTAAGGGGGCACTGTGCAGTGTGGCAATTTTAATTTTTATAGATTTCTGGAACATGGTGGAACAGCCGTTAATCATGCTGTCTGATGAAGAAAAACATCCTTTGTCGGTCTTTTTATCAAAGATTAATTCGGGAGAAATCGGACTGGCATTTGCGGTAGCTACCATATATATGGTTCCTGCCCTGTTAATCTTTTTGTACGGAGAGGAATATCTGGTAGAGGGAATTACCTATCAGGGAGGATTAAAGGGATAGAAAAAGTTAGGAAAAATAAAAAAAGAAAACAGAAGGGAGCAGACCGCATAAAATGAATACGGAAAAGAAAACAAATCGAAAAGAATGGGTGAAAAATGCAGCAATTATTTTCCTGTCTGTGATGCTGGTATTGACTTTTTTTTCCAATACCATTATGAATTATTCCCTGCCGGAGGTTGCCACTGCCATGGTGGAATCGGGAAGTATTACGGCAAAAATCAGAGGAACGGGAAATCTGGTGTCGGAGGACCCTTATAAGGTTACCATTAAAGAAAGCCGTAAGATTGCCAGTGTGGCGGTGAAACAGGGAGACGTGGTGGAAAAAGACCAGATACTGTTTTATCTGGAGGATGAGGACAGTGCGGAGCTGGAAGAAGCCCAGAAAGCACTGGATGAACTGGTTCTTGCGTATAGCACCTCCATTTTAAGCGGGGAGATTTCTAATGAGGCTTATGAGAATGTGCAGGCAGGAAAGACTACCAGTATCTCCCAGTACCAGAGTGAAATTGCGGCTGCGAAGGACCGGGTGGAAGAGTTACAGCAGAAGGTAACCAATCTCAATAAGCAGATTGCCATTATGGGAACCGCATCCACAGATTCCATCGATAAGGAAACCAGGCTAAAGCAGGCACAGACAGAGCTTGCCAGTGCAGAGACGAAAAAGGCAGAGGCAAAAACCAATCTGGAAACTGCCAGAACCAATGCCGCAGGTGTGTCCTCCCTGCAGGCAGATTACAACAATGCCCTTATGGATGAAGGAATGAAGAAAACAACCTATGAAGCCTCTGCAAAATATCTGGACCAGAAGTTAAGAAATCAGAATACGTCTTATGCAGGAAAATATGCAGACAGCACTGCATTTTTAAATGATTTTGAAAATATTGTCAGTGGAAAAAGCACGAATCTTGACCTGACCACACTGACCCAGATGGTGATAGCGGCAGACGGAAAGACAAGTGTCAGCGGCAATGATATCTATAGCGGAGAGGCAGGAACTGCCCTGACCCAGTTACAGGCAGATTATGAAGAATATAAAAATGCTGTTTCCAAGACGTTGTCTTCCAGGGCAAAGCTGGATGCGGCACAGACAAACAGTGATGTGGCAAAATATCAGAAGGCTTATGATACCGCGGCAGAGAATTATCAGTACTGGCTGGAAGCAAGTGAAAGCCTGCAAAAAGAAATTAACTTAAATACCGCGGATAACAAGAAAGCGGATTCCTCCCTGCAGCTTCAGCTTACGGAAGCAAACGCTGCATTAGAGACTGCCAAGACGGAGCTTACCCAGCTGCTGACGGATATTGGAGGCGAATTAAGTCTTGGCAATCAGAACAGCATTATCCGGGAGCAGAGGGAAAAGATTGCAAAGCTAAAGGAAAATGCCGTTGGTGCAGTTATCAAAGCCCCCATTGCAGGAACTGTTACCAGTGTCAATAAGATTGCGGGGGAAACCACAACACCGGAGGAAGAGCTGGCAGTGATGCAGCCGGAAGGAAAGGGCTTCAGCATGAGCTTTTCCGTAACCGCAGAGCAGGCAAAGAAGGTCACGGTGGGAGAACAGGCGGAGATTCAGAATTCCTGGTATTATAATGATATTGCGGCTTTTCTGGCAGCCATCCGGCCAGACCCGGAGGGAGGCGGCGGCAAAAAGCTGCTGGTGTTTAACGTCACGGGGGATGTACAGGCAGGACAGTCGGTCAGTGTTTCCATTGGCCAGAAAAGTGCCAGCTATGATTTGTTAGTACCAAACAGTGCCATAAGGGAAGACAACAATGGCAAATTCATCTTAACGGTAGAATCCAAAAGTTCCCCGCTGGGAAACCGTTATATAGCCACCAGGGTGGATGTAGAGGTGTTAGGCTCTGATGATACGAAAACTGCAATCAGTGCCCCATTATATGGGTATGAATATGTGATTACCACCTCCACCCAGCCGGTAGAGGCAGGAAAACAGGTTCGTCTGGCAGAAAATTAGGAAAGGGCTTGAAAGAAAGACAGAGAGGAAACGTACATTGAGAGAGTTAATGCAAAAAATCCCAAGGCATCTGAGAAGAATGGGAATTTTGAGTGTGGTATGTTTGCTTTTTACAGGCATGGTTGTACTGTGGGAACAACAGATGCAAAGAGGGCTTTATGACCAGCAGATGGCAGAACGCTGGTCAGCCACAGGGCAGGTTTCCCAAATCAGTGTTTTTTACGCCGAAGATGCCATGGAAGGCGAAGGAGCTTTTAGAGGAATAGAACAGCAGGTGGAAAGTGCCCTGACACAGGCTTCCGTAACAAACGAAAATGAGAATGCAAGATTATGGATTGATGCAGTCAGTTGTCCGGGAAAGGTAAGCCTTATCAGCGACCGTACCAGTGTGGAAGTAAACGCCGTAGGTGTAAGCGGAGAATTTTTTCAGTTTCATCCCCAGAAACAGATTAGCGGCGGACTGCTTAGGGCAGATGACATGATGCAGGACGGAATCGTCATTGACAAGGAAACGGCGTGGCAGTTATTTGGTTCTTATGATGTGGTCGGAATGCAGGTAATGATAGGGCAGGTACCACATTTTATAACAGGGGTGATTGAAAGAGGGCAGGGAAGGATGGATTCGGCAGCAGGGCTGGAAAAATCCATCTGCTATCTGTCTCTGGAAAGTCTTGAAAATTATGGAGTGGTAACAGGAGGCTTTACCTATGAAATCGTTATGCCAAATCCCATTAAGAATTTTGCCCTGTCTGCCATACAGACAGCCGTGGGAAGTGACAGTGGTGCGGTTGTCGTGGAGAATACGGGAAGATACAGCCTGCTTTCCCTTATAAAGGTTCTCAGGGAGTTTGGAATCCGCAGTATGTCACGGCAGGGGATTGTCTATCCCTACTGGGAAAATATAGCCAGAGGTTATGAGGACATTCTGGCAGTTACCTTACTGGTAAAGTCGGTGCTTCTTATCAGTCCAGTCCTGTTTGTGATTCTTGTTATCCATTATCTGTGGAAGAAGAAAACATGGACTGTGAAGTCTGTCCTGCAGCAGGCACAGGATAAGCTTTATGAAGCACAGGCAAAGAGAGCAAAAAGAAACTGAATTGGTGCGATTCAAAAAAGGAGGAGAGTGCATGAAGAAAAAAAGAGTGATAAGTTTCCTTTGCGGATGTATGCTTTTACTGACCGCCTGTGGCGGTGGAAGTGCACAGACGGAAGAGAATAAATTCGTACAGATGAACAAGAATGCTGTTTTTAAAGAAGAAACAGGAATTTTTGACCTGGAAGAAGGGGATATATACCAGATGGTGGTTATGGAGGACCGGGTTTATATCGAACAGTTTTTGTACAGCTATGGAGAGGAAGACACAGATGAGAATACCGACGGGAACCTGGAAGAGATTATAGAAGATGACAGCCAGGAAGAAGAGGCTCAGGAAGAAATCTCCGCCGGAGACATGGCAAGAACCATGTCAGCAACCGCAACCGTAACAGAATATGTGACTGAGGAAACCGATTATATAGAGCCCACCGTTACGCGGTTTTTAAGTGTTTATCAGCTTGACGGCAGTCTGATAAACCGTATCAGCCTTAAGGCGGATAACAACAGCTCCAATGGTTCCATGGCGATAGATAAAGAGGGAAACATTTACGACATTCTTTATCAGTATGCTACCTACGAAGGGGAGGATACTACCGATAAAATCTATCTGGAAGGCTTTGATGCAGATGGGAATGAAGTCATGAAGACCTGGCTTAATGAAAATGCCACTGACGATTATTTTTATGTAAACTCCCTTTATGTCACCGAAGAGGGCTGGCTGGTTCTTGGAACCTCCCGGGGAATTGAAGTGTATGATACCGCGGGAGCTCCTGTAAAGATGATTGAAACAGGAGAGACACAGGACAGCAATCTTTTGCAGATTCGTGACGGAAAGCTTGCACTGGTATCTACCAATGGAGACTTGGCACAGATTCAGACAGTGGACATTCAGACAGGAACCCTGGGAGAAGGACAAAAGCTTCCCTTTAACTACTATATGTACAGTATATGCAGCGGTAAATTCCATGATATTTATTTAAGTGATGAATATGGTATTTACGGATATAATATCGGTGACACGGAGCTGACCAAGATTATGGATAATATATCCTCTGATTTTACGGTAAATTACCTTTCTACCTATGCATTTGTGGATGAAAATACGTTTATTGCCGCTTACTATGGGGATGAGGGCAGGATAGTGTCCCGCTTTACCAAGGTGCCGCCGGAGGAGGTAACAGAGAAAATTGATTTGACCTTAGGCTGTTATTATCTTGGCTACGATATGAAAAATAAGCTGATTGATTTTAATAAAAATAACGATAAATACAGGATTAACGTTGTGGATTACGGCACCTTTAATACCATGGATGATTATACCGTAGGTCTGAACCGGATGAATGCGGACATTGTTTCGGGAGAAGTACCGGACATTATGATTCTTAGTTATGATATGCCTGTAAACAGCTACATTGCAAAAGGCATTTTTGCAGACATGAATACATTTTTGGAAAAAGATGAAGAAGTACAAAAAGAAGATTTCCTTCCCAATGTATTGCAGGCACTGTCAACAGAAGATGGTTTATACCGGATAGCTCCATATTTTAGTATCAGCACCTTTGCCGTAAAGGCAGAAGATGCGGGCGAAAAACAGGGATGGAACATGAAAGAAGCCCTGGCACTTCTTGAAACAAAACCGGAAGGAACCGAATTGTTCAGTGAAATGACCTCTTCCAGCTTTGTATATTATGCAATGTCCATCTGCGGAGAACGGTATGTGGACTGGGAAACAGGGGAGTGCTATTTTGACGGGGAGGAATTTAAAAATATCCTGGAATATGCCAAGACTCTTCCAAAAGAAATTGATTATTCCGATATGGATGAAAATTACTGGAATGAATGGGAGGCACAGTTCAGAAACGGAAAAACCCTTTGCTACAGCCTTTATATTTCCGCGTTCAGAGATTATGCCTATGCAAAACAGGCTGTCTTTGGAGAAGATATCACGCTTATCGGTTTTCCTGTAGAAGAAGGCGTGGGAGCCGGTCTTAACATTGGAAATACCCTGTCCATCAGTGCTTTAAGCAAGAATCAGGATGCCGCATGGGAATTTGTAAAGACCTTCCTGACAAAAGAATATCAGGATTCTTTAGAGTATGGTCTGCCGCTTCGGACAGACAGTCTGGAACAGCTTGCCCAGAAAGCCATGGAAAAACCTTATTATATTGATGATGATGGAAGTAAGGTAGAATATGAAGATATGTTCTATGTGAATGGAATGGATATTACGGCAGAACCTCTTACCAAAGAAGAAACAACAAAGGTAATGGATTATATTCAGAGCATGGATAAGCTGTGTACTTATGATGAATCCATTAATGAGATTATTTTTGAAGAGGTGGAAAGTTATTTCTCCGGTCAGAAATCGGTAGAGGATGTAACTGCTGTGATTCAAAGCAGGGTGAAAATATACATTAATGAAAACAGTTGACAAACTCCCCATTTTTCACTATATTTATGGTAGATAAAGATGGTGGAAAAGAGGAGTACGGATTACCCCTTTGCTGATGGGAATCATCGGCAAAGGGTTTTTGTATGATAGGAAAGGTTCCTTGTAACCTATTAAATATTCAGAAGGAGAAAAGCAACATGAGCAAAGAACTGGCAAAAACCTATGACC
>CAZDAT010000084.1:0-9147 GCA_964503695.1 uncultured Lachnospiraceae bacterium | reverse complement strand
TAATTCTAAACAAATTTCATAGATAACCTCATCTCCGTATGTAAAATGATACTGTCTTCTTAATTCCTTGATTTTTTCATAAAGAGCTTGAGCATCACGATTAGGCCAACATATTATGAGGGATAACTCACTTCTGAAAATACCGGCATCATTTTCTTCCGGATCATCTTTTAATAATTTAATAACCTGCAACAGTAATACTAACGGTGAACTATCATTAGCATTTTTCCTAAAAGGATTATTCGTTTGATATTTCATCAACGAATTCAAAAAGACATTTTTAATTTTCTCATCATTGACAGGGTTTTCATTATGAGCGTCAATCAGCATATGCCCCGTCGTGGATATTTCAATCGGTGCGTTCATTTCGTAATATAAAAAGCCAAACTCCATAGGCAATTTATACCACGTATCAAAACGAGATGGCCAACCTTTATCAAATCCAGCTTCTTTATGATTTTGAGGACTATTTTGAATTATTTCATTCACCTCTGAGTCGGAAAATTCTCTTTCTTCATTTAAAATGCTTTTTAGTCTTGGTGTACGACCAATATACATTGGCTTATATAGTTTCTTTTTTATAAGCGATGTTGCAACACGCATAATAATCTCATTAGTTAAGGTTTGTCCTTCATATGGGAGAATGCACTTTAAGAAATCTGCAATTCTTGAAGGATTCCTCATTGTTGTAGAAAATGATAACGGCTTATATTCTGCATCACGTTCTCTTGGCATAAAGTCACCTACTTTTCTTTAATTTCAATTTTTAAATCTTGTTCATCAAGACCAAGGTGTTTAAGTAAAATATATAAAAACTTTACAATATAATGAGATGATAAGTTTTTTTCCACGAACACGTCATTGTCTAAAGCAAAAGGCTTACGGACATCTGAAATATCGGTTGAAATATATATTCTATCTGAATCCATTGGTTTGAATTTTTGTAATGCTAATTCTTTAAACTCATTTTTCTCCAATTCATAAAGCAAAACAAGTACTTTATCTAAAAGTTCTGCATAAGTATATTTATCAAGTGCAAATGATTCACCCAAAAATCTAAAAGAGATAGGATTGTAGTTTTTAAATATCTTTTCATTATTTCTAAAACCAACAACACTACTGATTTCACCTGCTGAAATACTCGATACCTCTCCTATATCATCGGTACTTAAAAGTAATTTTGAATTTATAACACTTTCAATTATATCATTAGTTCTCTGCTTGATCTGTTTGCTTGTGTTAAAAGAATCGTCGAACTCTTTAATGATAACAAAATTATTTGATTTCTTAATATTATCACTTGACCAAGATAATCTTAGATTGCCAATAACATGCAAGAATTCATCATAAAAATCTTCTTTATTAAGAACATTCGAAACAGCATTTTCTATAAAATCTTGGCCATCTTTTAAAATTGTACTATTTTCAGCTATATAATACCTAAAGTTCTCATCATTTTGTTTGGGATTTTGCGGAAGTATATGATCAAGATGAATATCTTTTCTAAGTTTTAAAATCCAATATAATTTTGTATAATCAACAGATTGTCCCGAACAATACTCTAAATAAGACAATAATACTTTCGCTACTTTCTTATTTCTTCTGTATGTAATTGTAGTTTTAATTCCATTTCTTAGACTCTCATCATTGATAGCATTTTCAGAAATCTTTTTATTAAAAATGTTAATAATGCTATCAAAAGTTTTATGTGATAAATCTATTTCAGTATCACATTTTGGAAGTTCTTTATAAATTTCGTTTTGAACATCAACAAATACACTTAGTGTTTGTTTACTCTCTCTAGAACAGATGCTTTGGAATGTTAATATAAATCTAAATGCGTACTCTAAAATCCTCTCAAATTCTTGATCTGATAAATGATTATTATCTCTCATATTTAAAAGTTTAAAGTACAATGCCTTTGTATGATTATAATCGGCAATATTATTCATTCCAAAAATTGACAATACTTTTTTTGAAAGACCGGTTGTTTCTAAAATATCAACATCAGAAATCATTTTATAATATTTAACATTCTTTGACATATCATCAATAAAAGCCACTAAGGTTTTTTGCACTGTATCAGTTGAATAATATTCAGCAAAAAGGTTTTCTACTAATGATTTAAAATTATACAATTTGATGCTGCTTCTGTAATATGAAACATTTGCCCTAACATATACGGTGAGATAATCCATCAAGTTATCATTTGTTTCCATGATAAGATTGCCCCATTTTGTCAAATATTCGTCATAATCAGATTCTTGAATATTTTGAAAAATATAACTTTTTATTAAATCAATGTCTTCAAGGGGTTTACCTTTACTATTGATTGATTCAAATATGCTGAACAATTTTACAAGATTGGTTTGAACCTTAATAGAAATAAAACGAACATTATTTTTTATGTAATCAAAATAGTTATAATATTCATTTTCATCTTCAAATCTATCAAAATAATTTGCTATATAGACAACATTTTTTAATAAATTCTCTTCAATGTCATTTAACTTTTCTTCAAGTTTTTTATTTGCAAATTGAACTATATCTTTTCTGGAAAACAAATTATCGAACAACTCAATCATTATTGGTTGATCAATATTACCTAATGTTAATACTCTTGCATCTTTGTTGTTTTTTCTATCTACTTTCTTCCATAAATAGTTTTTAATCTCTTTTACAGCGTCATCATCTGAATCAATTTTTGTAAATGTGTTCAAAAGAATCATTAATATAAGAGTTAATGTTGTAATTCTTTGCTGCCCATCAACAATATCATATTCTGTATATTCATTTTTTACATTACGATTCGTTTTGATGAATAATGTTCCTGTAAACAACAACATTTCTTCATTTTTAACACTTGTATCTCCGTTTTGAGACGCAATGAACAACTGAAATGACGAATAAATATCCTTTAATAATTGCTCAACTTCGTTCTCTCCCCAACTATATGGACGTTGGTATATAGGAATTATATATTTACCTTTGAATAAATTGTCAATATTCCATTCTTCCGGAGTTAAAAATTGATCCATAATATACCTCTTTCAATGCTTAATAGTTTTTCACTAAGACTTCAAATGTGTCCTTCTCTGTATTGTCATTAAAACTTATATAATTGCTTTTAATTTTCACGATGTTATATTTTTGCGCCCATTCGTTAAATGTTCCATTATATCTTTTTCTGTGCCACAGCACATTTGAAACTGCAAATCGTACACCCCGCTCATTTAAAGTGTCAAGATAATCAATCAATCTCATTTCGCTATCTTCATTCCAAAGCTTGTTATATTCGCTAAATGTAATCAAATACGGCGGGTCCAAATATACCATATCATTAGGTGTTGGCTGAACTTTTTCAATAAAATCTTGAAAATCCATATTAAATAATTCAATATCTTTATCACTAACATAGTCAAAATACGAATTAAGTGCATTTACAACATTTTTGTTAAAATCGACATTACCTACCGGCAAATTGAAATCACCTTTTGAATTAAATCGAAGCATACGGTTAAAGCCATATATCAACAACATATACAAGAGCATCATATCGTCTTTATCGTTATTGAAATCATTCCTCATCTTGTAATATGCTTCTTTGTTGTATTTTGCAAAATATGTTTTTACAAACTCTTTACGATATTCTTTCGGAACATCTTTTCCAAGAAATGTAGCAGAAAGCTGATACTTATCAATATCAAGTTTTAATTTGTTCCAGAAAGCATCTTGATTATTGCTGCACGAAATAAGAAACCTATGCAATTTAATCATATAAGTATCAATATCATTTAGTAAATATTCGTTTGCATTAGTGTTAAGAAATACGCTACCGCCTCCACAAAAAGGTTCTATAAAACGATCTATGTTTTTAGGAAAATTTTCTTTTAGTTGTGGAACAAGTTTGAATTTATCTCCTACATAAAAGAACGGAGAACGTCTGCAAGTACCTGCATCAACCATTTTATACACCCACTTTCGTTACAAAAACCAACTCTTTGTGATTTGGCAATTCTGTTTTACCAGCATTAAAATATTGATGTTCTTTTTCAAATACCGAAACAGTACCTTTGTTTTCTAAAATGTTTTTAATGTCTTCAAGAGCAATTTTATTTCTTGAAGAACTACTTTTTGAATTATATGTATTATTGTATGACACGACAATATATCTGCATTTTAATGAAGATATTAAGTCTTCAAAAGTTTTTGTTGCTGAACTTCTGCAATACTCACTCATATTTTCTGCTTTGGGCTTACAGGCTGTGCCAAATAGCTCCGGTTTCTCCCACTTTGTGATATTTTCAAGAATATGATAAAACCTACTATACTGCCTTGAATTATAAGGCGGATCAATATAAACAATATCACAGTTAATATTTTTTGCTAACACATTAGCATCCGACCTTGAAATATGTATTTCTTTATTTTCAAATTTATACGGTTCTATCAAATCAAACGAAAATATATCGTTTATCGCTTTCCCTTTTATGTATGCATCATAATGGCCCACAGTATTTGCCGATTTGTCCAATGAATATAAAAGAGATGCAATCAATATATTTTTTTCTTTTTCGTTGAGCATTTTGTTATTTTCTATTTTTTCTCTTATATAGCCAATACGAAGCGAGTCATTATACGAAAAAAATTTATTTCCGAAATTCTTTGATATATAGTTTTCAGAAATTTGTGATAAAGGCATTTTCATAAATTCGTTCTTTAAAAAATCTAATTTCTTGAAATCGTAGTCGGATTGTTCAAAAAACGCTTTATAGATCACTTCGTTCGAAAAAAGAAAATCATTTATATAGAGTTCATCAACTTTATCTATCATTTGTTTGCTCATTATTGCAGTCCCTGCAAACAAATCGCAAAAAGATTTCCCTTCGCAATTATCAACTATTAAATTTGTAATCCATTCGGATAATTTATATTTACTACCTGTATATCTTCTGTTCCAAATTTGATATGACATAGCCAAATTCCCTTTCTAATGGTGTGATTTTATCAAACAATAAAAAATCAGTCATCTTCAGAAGTTAATTCAACAATATCTTCTAACTGACAATCAAGAGCAGTACAAATTTTTACAAGCACTTCAACAGTAACATTTTCGTTTTTTCCAAGTTTGGCAATAAGGGAATTACTTATCCCTGCAGCTTCACTGAGCTCTTTTTTCTTCATTTTTTTATCTATAAGAAGTTTCCATAACTTATTATAACTAACAGCCATTCCGCACCTCTAAAATACATATAGTCTTCTCTAACATATTATACAACAATACGCACGATATTGCAACAATTAATCACACGAAAATGGAATTTATTGTTTGAAACGATAATATTCAAGAGCAAAAAAGCGTGGCAAGGTAATAGAATTCCTTGCCACTGGCTATTTTTATATATTATAAATTATTTCTGCATTTATTATTTCCGTTGCACGATTACGGATATTGTTCATCTCTTGTACCCACAACATTTGGTCGGTGGATTTAAGCTGCTCCGTTATATTTTCTTTTTTGGCAAGTTCTTTTGCCAACCGATAAAACATATCCTCAGCCTGCTTGTCGATTTTGGCAAGATAATCGTTCAATTTACCGCTTGTAAGCAGATTGTAATATATGATCTTGTGGTTTTGTTTTTGATACCTCAAATGTCGCTGTCCCCATAAACAAATTGACATTGCTTTCTCTTGTAATGCAAGGCAGGGTATCAGATAATTTCCTTGCTGTTCGTATATACCATTCATTTGCTCAAATACCGTCTGTTTCATAATCTTAATCCTTTCTATAAATCACTTTGAATTTCTTTTGCTTGGCATTTGCGAACTTGATTAGCAATTCATCAACCGCATCGGTGTATTTGCCTTTTAAAATAAGATTGTTTCTCATTTCATTCAAGCAGTTAATGATTACACGCTTTTCAAAATTATCCAATGCCAAATAATACTTTTCTTTTTTCATTAAATAGCCTCCTCGTATTTGCTGATTACATTTTACGAAAAGCCAATGAAAAAGACAAATGTGCGGAATTAAAATATCTGTGTTCGCACCGGATTTACAGTGTTTTAATTAGATTGGTTATGAATATTCGCACCAAAACGGATGAGTCCGAACTTTTTAGGTTCGGACTTGTTTTCAATTAGTTCGGGTATTGAGAGTTGCGCTTGATATTTTTATTTATTTTTGCTGCAATGATATAGCACTCTACATCCAACATACACTCTGCACCATCCTGAAATTATAAAAATCACCGCCGAGAGCGACAAAATGATCACTTTCGGCGGTGTTTCTTTATTCTTTAATGAACGGCGTATTTCTGATATGAGATTGCAAACTATAACCCCCATTATACCCAATCTCCCTTGCCATGATAAACAGCGCGAGCAGTCTGTGGCTTGGTCTTGAATAATATAGTGTACGTTCCTCGCCGTTAATAGTAAGATTCTGTTTCCACATTACCTTCAGCAGCAATAAATCGTCCAATACTGCATCAATTTTATCGTTCGAAATATCACAATCCTTCGCAAGCACAAAACTTTCAAAAACATAGTTTTCAGTTTTCCGATATAAGTAAATTAAGGCGGTCATTGTGTCTGTATGCGACAGTGCCACAAAGATTTTTTGCAGATCATCCTTATCGTTCAAAAAATGTCCGTATCCACCTGTCGGCTCGGGAAATACAGAAAAGAAAGGATCTTTTCAGTTCGATACGATTGTAAATCCGTTATCATCAAGAATATAGGATGCGTTTTTCTGATTCTTGATTTCATTTGGATCGTATTTCTTTTCAATTTCCATAAGACAGTTAACAGACCGCGCTCGATCTGCCAACCGATATCACGTACAACGTTGAAGCGTTCCTTTGCCTCGGTGTTATGGATCAGTTTTACAATTCTTCCCGAAACATCTGCCATCGTAATTGTTTCGTTTCCGAAAAGCTCGTCAAAAGAAACCTCAAGCTCGTTTGCAAGAGGAACAAGAAGCGCACCGTCTGGGTATGTTTCGCTTGTTTCCCATTTTGAAACCGCTTGCGCAGAAACACCGAGCTTTGTGGCAAGCTGCTCTTGTGTCAGATTCTTTTCAAGGCGCAATCTTTTGATATTAGCCGATAAACTCATATTATTTATCCCCTATCATCTTGCATCCGCCGTTGAAATTGTATTCATACGATTGTCTACCGCACATTCTCTCCAATGCAAGAGAAATTAGGGAAAGAAGGATCCCATCACCGTGGCACTCATAAACTCTAATTTTTCTTTCAGTAATGTGTGCCGTTATCCAATGACATGCACCAACTGAACAGAATTCGTCGAGGATTTCCGCAACACGTTCTTGATTTATTCTCGTTTTATCCGCAACATAGTCTGCTGTAAATCTTTCAGAGCAGTTGGTTGAATGGACAAAGTAAAGCACGGAAAGAGCATCTTCACTCGACAAGAACTTAAAAATCTTAACGATTTCTTTTTGCTTATTTACATCGTTCATCCACGCAAAGTTAGCCTTGTTTCGCAGCATCATTACGGCTACATTCACGTTTTCAGAGTTTGCAACAAACTCAAAAAACTCATAGGGTGAAATGTTGTAACGGTAAAAGTGTGATATATCTGCGTGAATGACGGATTCTTTATCATAAATATCATCTTCATATTTAGAAACCGTTCCGCACATCGCAGGCACAAGTGCTTTCACAACTTCAAACGCCTTGAGTACTGATTCACGGCTGTCAAGCCCCGCCAAATATTGAGCTAATTTCTTCTGTTGTGCTTTGCTCTTTGTCCTCCGAAAGTCCGAGAAGCGTATCGGTAGTGACGCCATAATATTTTGCAAGTCCTACAACCATCGATAGATCCGGCGTTGAAGCGCCGTTCTCCCATTTGGAAACTGTTTTATTGAAATAGATAACATCTGTTTATCATTGTTTTCATCAAATGACAAATAGCCTTGTTTTATGGTTTCTTCAAGAACCGCGCCGCGCATTGCGAAAATATTTGCGCAAGCGTGGTCAATCTGAAATTCATCCTCTTTCAAAAATTCGGGGATTTCTTTAAAAATTTGTTCTCGGCAGAACTAATAGTGACGTGTGGCTATATCTATTGATTTGTGACGCAACGATTCAAAATGTTCCTTTATCTCTATCGGCATTATGCTAACTTTTCCCTTACGCATGACCATAATCGTAGGAATATATCCATTATCGGATTTTTTAATATATCCGTAGGATTATAATCTTTTTAGAATAGCACCGTCCCCATCCGCACTCTTGCCCTCGATAACCGCAACCATTGCCTGACCGTCTGCATACGTAAGCGCTACTCCAACCTCCATTGCAAGCTCTTCTGCCGTTGCAGGTGTTCTATATTCTGCAAGCATAATATTTTTGCCGAGAGAACGCGAAATATAAATTTCGGGTTCGCCATTTGTCCCGTGTAACCCATTAACCCAAAATGCAATATTTTCGGGTTTATAGCTTAATTTGCCAAATTCTCTTGCCATATCCATACCTTCCTTTAATATGATTCTCGCGCGGTAAAGTCTTTGCAAAACCGCGCTTATCGAAATAGAAAGTGATGATGCAATATCACGAACGCTCTTATTATCTATGTAATAGGCAACGATAATGTTGCGATAATCGCTTTTGATGTTTCTATTATGCTTTTCATTTGCCCATACGGAATAACGATTTCGCGCGATCTGCCACACCCATGCCGAAAAACTCATCGGAATTGTGCCTTTATTCAAAGCCGTAATAATCTGAAGCGCAATGTCCTGAGTCAGATCTTCCGCCTCAATATAGCTCTCTGTCTTTTTTAGACAGAAGTAAAACAGCTTTTACATATAGTTTTGGGCAAATTCATTGATAAGCTGATCCCGCATATCGTTCGTTTCTTGCATTTTCTCGACTCCTATCACTCATATAGTGTGGCATTTAACAGTTTGCTGACAAGATTATTGAAAATATTATAGTGTACCGCACCTATTTCAGCACCGGCTCGATGACCGCTAAAAAGTAATCCGTGATTTCCTCCGGTGTTTCTTTCATATTTCTCGAGACCCACCAATCCACCGTTTCTACAAACGATGACGAAATATGGTTGACAAGATAATCCTCCGGCAAGGTGCTGTTTTTCAGCAGTCCTTTCTCAGCG
>CAZDAT010000083.1:0-9295 GCA_964503695.1 uncultured Lachnospiraceae bacterium | reverse complement strand
GGAATGTTCTCCGTAATATATTCTTTGAATGCATCAAGTAACTTTGATTTTCCACAGCGGCGAACACCGGTAATGACTTTAATATCCGGAGTGCCGATAACATTAATCATTTTATCTAAATATTGTTTTCTTTTAATTAGTTTCATGAAATATCACCTCGCAGTATTATTATGCCACAAATGCACGCCAATATCAATATATTTTCAAAAATGGCTAATAGAAAACATAAAAATCAAAGACCTTGTGGCATTTGAAAATCATCCGTTCAAGCTAAGGCCGGGTATTGAACAGGAAGAATAAAATGTGTTATACTGACACTAATATATAGTTATGGAGAATTTGTATGAAAGATGAAGAACGTTTGGTTGTAGATGGTTATCTGTATGGAAGTGAAGCAGATGTCGCACTTGCCAGGGAAGAAAAGAAAAAAGCAAAATATCTGGAAACAAAAATTAATTATGAAGACACCCAGGTGGCATGGAAAATATATGAAATGGCACTAAAAGAAAAGATTTTTAAGACTCCCACAGGCATTAGCTGTCTTTTGAAGCTTCGTGTGGAGCTGATTAAAAGGGGAATCCCGGCAGAAGACATTTCTCCGATTCCCTTATACCATATTTATGCCGAAGAAGAGGAAGAAAAAGAAGAAAAGCCGGTTCGTGTGATTCAGGTAAAAGAAAAGAAAGAAGACAGGCGGGATGCATTAAGAATGTCTTTATGGGCAAATATTATACTGGGGATTCTGGTTCTTGCCATGTTTATGATAACGATGTTTGGAAGCAATACCAATATTTTAAATTACAGATATAAGCTGGAAAATGAATATTCCTCATGGAAGCAGGAGCTGGAGGAAAAGGAAAGTGAGCTCAGGGAAAAAGAGGCCGAGCTTAAAAAAAGCGGAGTTTTTTTAGAAGAATAAAAAAGATTTGTTCACAAAAGAAACATAAATATCCATTATAATGAAAGTAATTTTATAATATCAGAAACGGAGCCCAAAATGGAAACAACAAAGATTTTAGTGGTAGATGATGAAGCAAGAATGCGGAAGCTGGTAAAAGATTTTCTTGTAAGAAATGGTTATTTTGTGATAGAAGCCTCTGACGGAATAGAAGCTGTGGAAAAATTCTATGAAAATAAAGATATCGAACTTCTTATTCTGGATGTTATGATGCCGGGAATGGACGGATGGCAGGTATGTAAGGAAATAAGAGCCGTTTCCAAGATACCGATTATCATGCTGACGGCAAGAGCCGATGAAAAAGATGAATTAAAAGGATTTGAGCTGGGGGTGGATGAATATATAGCCAAGCCTTTCAGTCCCAAAATACTGGTAGCCAGGGTAGAAGCCATTCTCAGAAGAAGCAGACAGGAAAGCGAAAATGAGATTTTGGAATTTGCAGGAATATGTCTTGATAAAAACGCCCACATGGTAACCATTGACGGGGAAAATATCGAACTAAGCTATAAAGAGTTCGAACTTTTAACTTATTTTCTGGAAAATAAAGGCATTGCCCTGTCCAGGGAAAAGATTCTTAATAATGTCTGGAATTATGATTATTTCGGGGATGCCCGCACCATTGATACCCATGTGAAGAAATTAAGAAGCAAGATGGGAGAAAAGGGAAACATGATAAAAACCATCTGGGGACTGGGATATAAACTGGAAGTGTAAAAGAAGAAGGATTTTGGCATATAACCGATGGGTTCTAACGAGAAAAAAATCTTGTATTATTTAATTTACTATAATATAATGAACAAAAGGCAATCATTGGAAAATGGTTGGCCTGCAGGTAAATATAAGCCTTCCCGACGCAGTCAGAGTATAGGGAAGGTTTTTGACTAATCTGAATACAGACGGACAAAGAAGGAACAGGGACAACCGTCTGAAAACAGGAAAGGGTAAGGTATTTAGGGTATGAACACAACAGAATTAAAGAATGCATTTGCAAAAAATCAGTATGATGAGCTTCTTATGGACATTTATCTTGATGAAGGGAAAATGGAATATCAGAAAGCACGTTACATAAAAGCCATTGAGAAATTTGAAGAACTGTATGGAGAGGCAGATGCAGAAATCTATAGTGCACCGGGAAGAAGTGAGATTTCCGGTAATCACACAGACCACCAGCATGGGGAAGTCCTGGCGGCATCCATCAATCTTGATGCCATTGCCGTTGTAAAGAAAAATAATGTGGTACGGGTGGTATCTGACAATTATAAAATGATTACCATTTCGCTGGATGATATTGAGAAAAAGAAAGAAGAAGAGGGCACAACGACAGCTTTAATCAAAGGGGTATTGAAGGGATTGCAGGAAAGGGGAAATGTAATCGGCGGTTTTGATGCCTACATTACCAGTGATGTCTTAATTGGTGCAGGACTTTCTTCCTCCGCAGCATTTGAAACCATTATCGGAACCATTGTTTCCGGTCTTTATAATGATATGAAGGTAGCCCCGGCGGATATCGCCATTATCGGTCAGTACGCAGAAAATGTTTATTTTGACAAACCCTGCGGCTTAATGGACCAGATGGCATGTTCTGTGGGAAATCTGGTACATATTGATTTTGCGGATAAGGAAAATCCGGTAATTGACCCGGTAAGCTTTGATTTTGCAAAATACGGTTATAGCTTATGTATTACAGATACGAAAGGCTCCCATGCAGACCTGACCCATGAATATGCTGCAGTTCCGGCAGAAATGAGAAATGTGGCTGCAGTCCTTGGAAAAGAAGTGCTTCATGGAGTGACTTTAAATGAACTGTTGGAAAAATCCGAAGAAATCCGCCAAAAAACCGGAGACAGGGCCTACTTAAGAGCCATCCATTTTGTAACGGAAAATGTCCGGGTACAGAAAGCCGTAGCTGCCTTAAGGAACGAAGATTTTGAAGGCTTCTTAAAACAGATTAAAGCTTCCGGTGATTCTTCTTATAAATATCTGCAAAATGTGTATACCAATCAGGATGTTGTCCATCAGAATGTGTCTGTTGCACTGGCAGTCAGTGATGCCATTCTTGGGGAAAACGGAGTCTGTCGTGTACATGGCGGTGGATTCGCAGGTACCATTCAGGCATTTGTAAAAAATGAAGCAGTAAAAGAATATAAAGAAACGTTAGATAAGGTATTCGGTGCAGGTGCATGTGAAGTCCTTAAGATTCGTAAATATGGCGGAATGAAAGTGTTATAAAAAGATATACGTAAGCAAAGAGTAAGATAAAAACTGGCGGTATATTTGTAAAAATGTGATATAGGTATTGAAATAAGTGAAATAAAAATGAGCAGTATTTGGCATAAAGAAGGCTTGGTTGCTTTATTTTGTGTACAGTGCTGCTTATTTTTTTGAAAGGAAAAGAAGAATAATTCTGGAAAAAGGAGGACCACATATGGCAGAAAAACCGGAAAAGGATATACAGATAATAACGGCACGGATGAAAGCGGATAGCTGCAAAATGGCAGTCTTATCTTTGGAAACAAGAAACAAAATACTGGAAAATATAAAGACTGCATTGTGGGAAAATAAAGAAACCATTTTAAATGCAAATAAAATGGATATGGAAGCCGCTGAAGAAAATCAGATTACGGAAGCTGTGAAGAAAAGGCTGAAATTTGATGAGAAGAAGCTAAAAGATGTGATTTGTGGAATAAAAGAGCTTGAAAAGCTTCCCGACCCCATTGGTAAAGTCCTGTTAAAGCGGCAGTTAGATGATGGTCTGATTTTACAGAAGGTGACCTGTCCCATTGGTGTCATCGGTATTATTTTTGAAGCAAGACCGGATGCCCTTGTGCAGATTTCTTCTCTTTGCATCAAAAGTGGTAACTGTGCTGTCTTAAAAGGGGGAAAGGAAACTTTCCATACCAATAAAGCACTGTTTGAAATCATCTATCAGACCGCACTGGAGTCCGGGGCACCGAAAGGGTGTATGTTCCAGGCAACAGGACATGATGAGATAGATAAGCTTCTTGCCTGCCATAAATCAGTAGATTTGCTGATTCCAAGAGGCTCTAACCGGTTTGTGCAGTATATTATGGAGCATACAAGGATTCCGGTCATGGGGCATGCAGACGGGGTCTGTCATACGTATGTGGATAAAGATGCCGATTTAGAAAAGGCAGTTCCGGTTATTATCGATGCCAAAACCCAGTATACGGCAGCCTGTAATTCTACGGAAACCCTTCTTCTGGATAGAAGCCTGCCAGGGAAAAGTATACAGCTGATACTGGATACATTGAAGGAGCATGGGGTAAGAATCCATGGAACGAAAGAAGTGGCAGATTTGCTTTCCGGTCATATAATGGAAGAAGAGGAATTTAACAAAGAGTACCTTGACCTGGAGATTTCCGTAAAACTGGTAGATGGGGTGAAAGAGGCAATTTCCCATATTAACCGTTTCGGCTCTCACCATACAGACTGTATTCTTACGGAAAATAAAGAGACTGCAGAAAAATTTATGCAGTATGTGGACAGTGCCGGGACTTATCTTAACTGCTCCACCAGATTTGCAGATGGATTTCGTTATGGATTCGGGGCAGAGGTGGGAATCAGCACAGGCAAGCTTCATGCCAGAGGTCCGGTAGGCTTGGAGGGGCTGACCACTTATAAGTATAAATTATATGGAGACGGACAGATTGTGGAAGACTATTCTTCCGGAAAACGACAGTTTGATTTTAAGGATTTATCGTAAAAGCTTAAGGTGAATTAAGTATAAAAAGGAAACAGGAAAACATGAATTATATAGAAGAAAATAAGCAAAGAAATGAACTGGGAAAAAAAGCAGGAATCGTAGGAATTATTACCAATATCTGTCTGGCACTATCAAAGCTTCTGGTAGGAATGCTTGCTTCTTCTGTGTCCATTACGGCAGATGCCTTAAATAATTTCATGGATGCGGCAAGCTCCATTGTAACCCTGATTGGGTTTAAGATGGCAGAAAAACCGGCAGATGAAGAACATCCCTTCGGTCATGCAAGAAGTGAATATCTGGCAGGACTGGTTGTGGCAATGATGATATTTGTGGTAGGATATGAACTGATTCTTAGTTCCGTACAGAAAATATGGCATCCCGAAGAGGTCTCTTTTTCCCTTCCTACCGCCATTGTACTGATTGGGTCAATAGGAGCGAAGCTTGTGCTCTCCTCTTATTACAAAAAAGCGGGAGAAAAGATTTCCTCAGCCACACTTCTTGCCGCCGCCGCAGACAGCAGGAATGATGTGATTATGACAACGGCGGTTTTGCTGGCTTCCCTGGTGGAATATTACGGCAAGGTACAGGTGGATGGAATCGTCGGACTGGCAGTGGCAATCTTTATTTTATGCAGTG
This sequence comes from uncultured Lachnospiraceae bacterium, assembly GCA_964503695.1. Taxonomy (GTDB): domain Bacteria; phylum Bacillota; class Clostridia; order Lachnospirales; family Lachnospiraceae; genus SFDP01. The sequence goes on along the minus strand of CAZDAT010000083.1, from coordinate 3,977 downwards.
GAATTTCCCTGGCAAAGGAAACCATATCACCGCTTCTTGGGGAAGGAATTAACGAAGAGTTAAAAGAGACTTTGGAGGATTATATTTTATCCTGTCCCAAGGTAGTAGGGTGTCATGACCTGATTGTCCATGATTATGGACCTAACCAGCGTTTTGCCAGCATCCATGTGGAAATGGATAAAGCGGAAGACCCGTTGGTATGTCATGAACTGATTGATGACATGGAAGAGGAATGTATGAAAAATCATGGAGTCCACCTGGTCATACATTATGACCCGATTGTGACGGATGACCCGGAGGTGGAAAGACTTCGTCAGATGGTAGTTGCCATTTTAAAAGTAAAGGATGAAAGATTATCCATCCATGATTTCCGTATGGTACAGGGGCAGGGACATGAAAATCTGATATTTGATATTTTACTTCCCCTGGATTTAAAGGGGCAGGAAAAAGAAATTCAAAAGTCCATTGAAAATGCCTTAAATACCATTGAACCAAAGACCTATTATACCAAAATAACTTTTGATACGGCATTTGTACATAAATAAAAAAGCTTCAGAAGCCGCAAAATAAATTGTGGCAGTAGTTTCAGAAAAAATGAAAAAAGATACAAAAAGATGAAAGCAGGTTAAGTAAGATATGAATGAGAAAAGAAGCAGTTTTTCCGGAAAATTAGGCTTTATATTGGCTGCCGCGGGCAGTGCTGTGGGATTGGGAAATTTATGGCGTTTTCCCTATCTTGCAGCACAGTATGGCGGCGGGATTTTTTTACTGGTATATCTGATACTGGTATTTACCTTTGGATTTTCCCTGCTGATACTGGAAATTGCCATGGGGCGTAAGACCAGGGTAAGTTCCATTACGGCTTATGGAAAATTAAATAAAAAATTTGGCTGGATGGGGATTCTGTCTCTTATGATTCCCATGCTGATTCTGCCCTATTACAGTGTTATCGGCGGATGGGTAATTAAATATATGCTGGTATTTATTTCGGGACAGGGAAAGCTGGCGGCAGAAAGTGAATATTTCGGGAACTTTATCGGTCAGACGGCATCTCCCCTTGTGATGTTTGTAATCTATATTACCCTCACATCCTTAATTGTGGCACTGGGAGTGGAAAAAGGGATTGAGCGTGTCAGTAAATTTCTGATGCCTGTACTGATTCTGATTACCATAGGAATTACGATTTTTGTTGCAACCATTCCGGGGGCAGGGGAAGGAATGAAATATTATCTTTTGCCGGATTTTGGTAAATTTTCCTTAAAGACCCTTTGTGCCGCCATGGGACAGCTCTTTTATTCCCTAAGCATTGCCATGGGAATTATGGTAGCTTATGGTTCTTATGTAAAAGATGAAATTAATCTGAACAGTGCCGTAACCAACATCCAGATTTTTGATACCCTGGTAGCGGTATTGTCCGGTATGATGATTGTTCCGGCAGTGTATGTATTTGGCGGTGAAGAAGGGCTGAAAACCGGAGGAGCAGGACTCATGTTTAAAACCCTGCCAAAGGTATTTGATGCCATGCCCATGGGAAATCTGGTGGGAACCGCGTTTTTCATTCTGGTATTTCTTGCGGCATTAACAAGCTCCATTTCCTTAATGGAAGCCATTGTGTCCATGTTTATGGATAAATTCAAAATGACGCGAATCAGGGCGGCGGCATCGGTGTATGTGATTACCCTGCTTCTTGGGATTCCTTCTGCACTGGGGTATGGAATCTGGTCCCATATTACCATCCTGGGAATGGACTTTTTATCCTTCTTTGACTATATTTCCAATAGTGTCATGATGCCGGTGCTTGCCATCCTTACCTGTGTGCTGGCAGGATGGTTTATGAATTTAAAAGAAATCGAAGATGAAATTACCAAAAATGGGGAAAGCTTTAAACGCCGTAAAATATTCCGTATTATGATTAAATATATCGCCCCGGTATTTCTGGTTATCATTTTAGTATTTTACACTCTGGCACAGTTTGGAATTATTGTGTACTGATTAAGGCTTATGTGTAGGGGCGGAAGTGTTCCCAAAGTGCTGGTTTTTATATTGCTTTGGGGACAGGCCGTACTCTTTTTTAAAAGCCCGGTAAAAGCTGGAATAATCACTGAAGCCGCACAACAGGCAGGTTTCTGTGATTTCCTCATCGTTTAAGAGAGCGTCTTTGCAAAGTGCAAGGCGTTTTTTTGTTATATACTGATGAATGGGGATTCCATATTTTTCCTTGAATAAATGGGCAATATGATACTTGTTTGCAAAAAACAGTTTTGCCAGACGCTCTAAGGATAAATCCTCTTCCGGATGCTCGTTGATATAGTCAAGCAGCTTTTCAAAAAGCCCCTGATGCTCGTGCCGGGCATGGGGATGGTTGGTTTCATAAACCACTCTGTTTAAATGCAGAATCAAATCCTTGACAGATAAAGAAAGCTTTTGTTCTTTTCCAAAATGATGAAAATGAATTTCTTCCAGAAGCAAAAATAATTTGGACTGTATGGTATTAAAAGTAATGGTGTCAAAATGATAGATGTACTGGCTGCGGGCCCTGGAATGCTCCAGTAAATACACATAATCCTTGGAAGCAAGACCTAACTGGTCTGCAAATTCCGCGGTTATCCAGAAAACAAAACGCTGGTAGGCAAGCTCCGGGTCATGGATGGTGATATAATGTCTGACTCCGGGAGGAAGCAGTATCATATCTCCTTTTTGCAGGGAATATTTTTTCTTGTTTATGCTGATGGCAACATTACCCCCAAGAAAAAAATAAAATTCATAATAATTATGATGATGTTCTTTCAAAGGAGTAATATGCTTGTCGTTATAATAAAAAAGTTCAAAATCCTTGGAAAGCATGTGCTCCCTTGTTGTAAAAGGCATTTGCAGATATTTTTTCATTTTCGGCTCCCGGTCTGGTAAGTTTTTTGGTAATGGTTATCTTTTTTTATTAGTCTGGGTAAATTTTAGCACAAAACCACAATTTTTGCAATGTGAAGAGCAAGACTGTCAATTTGCATTAAGAAAAAATAAGATATAATAAGGATATAATTTGAGAAAATAAAGTGAAAAATAAAATCATAAAAAATCAAAGGAGAACAAAAACATGAATCCGGTGTTAGAACAAATTCAGAAAATTGGGATTGTACCTGTAGTGGTACTGGATGATGCAAAGGATGCCGAGCCTCTGGCAAAAGCACTTTGCGAGGGAGGACTTCCCTGTGCAGAGGTAACTTTCCGAACAGAAGCGGCAGAAGAGTGCATTCGCATTATGAGTGAAAAATTTCCCCAGATGTTAGTGGGAGCAGGTACGGTACTTACCACAGAGCAGGTAGACCGGGCTGTGGCAGCAGGAGCAAAATTTATCGTAAGCCCCGGCTTAAATCCAAGAATCGTAAAATACTGTGTAGAAAAAGGAATCTTAATTACTCCCGGCTGTGCCAATGCAAGTGATATTGAGCAGGCATTGGAAAATGGTCTGGAAGTAGTCAAATTCTTCCCGGCAGAACCGGCAGGCGGTTTAAACATGATTAAAGCCCTTGCGGCTCCTTATGTCGGGGTGAAATTTATGCCGACAGGCGGAATCAATGCGAAAAATGTAAGGGATTACCTTTCTTATGACAGAATCATTGCCTGTGGCGGAAGCTGGATGGTAAAAAATGATTTGGTAAAAGCAGGGGATTTTGAAAAAATTACAGAAATGACAAAAGAAGCAGTAGAAATTGTAAAGAAAAGCAGAGGGGAATAAAAATGGCAAAAAAAGTAATTACATTTGGGGAATTAATGTTAAGACTGGCACCGGAAGGATATTATCGTTTTGTACAGGCAGATAAGCTTGGGGCAACCTTCGGGGGCGGAGAAGCAAATGTGGCAGTTTCTCTTGCAAACTATGGATTTGATGCAAAATTCGTAACAAAGCTTCCACCCCATGAAATCGGACAGGCAGCAGTCAATTCTTTGAGAAAATATGGAGTGGATACTTCTTATATTGC
>CAZDAT010000082.1:0-9406 GCA_964503695.1 uncultured Lachnospiraceae bacterium | reverse complement strand
GACAGAGGAATCCTGTAGTTATACTAACACAATATCATTTTATTTTCAATATAATTATAAACATTTTTTTATAAAAATAACTTTATACATGAAATTTTTTAATGAGCTAAAGTATATACATAAAAAAACGGAGCGAATCGCATTCATGTGATTTCCTTTAAGCTTACATTTTACCTGCCATCTGCTTTGATTTTCTCGAACAAAGTGCCCTCAACGTATCTTTTGTATAAGTAAAATTTATAAAAATTTTAAAAACTTAATTTTCCCTTTATTGACACACTTCTCCTATACGATTAAGATGATATAAGAAGAAAAAGATACTTGATTTATTGGAGATTTTATGAATAATACAAATTCTTTACACGATGAGATTCGCCTGCAGCAGCAAAAATTAAAAGAAGAGACTTTTTCAAACCGCATGAAATATTACTGGCATTATTATAAAGTACATGCCATTGTCATTATTTGTCTTGCCTTAATGTTTGGAAGCATTCTGCATTCCATCATTACCCAGAAAGAAACAGTGCTGTCCATTGCTTATATTAACGCCTTTCCTAATGTGGATGATGAGACACTGGCCAGAGAATTTGAAGATTTTCTTAAGATAAATACCAAGAAACAGCAGGTAGTCTTAGACTCCACTTATTATATTGATGATGATTCTTCCTCCCCCTATGCGGCAACCTACCGGCAGAAGTTTTCTACCCATGCCATGGCAGGAGAGTTGGATGTGGTACTGGCAGATGCAGAAAACTTTGATTTTTATGGCGGTCAGGGATTTTTCCAGAATCTGGAGAGCATTCTTCCTGCAAATCTTTTAAAGCAGTACGAAAACGATTTATATTATGTTGATATTGTAACCGAGGACTCCACCAGCCGCGTTGCCGTTGGTATCAAGATTAATGAAGCCGCCAAGCTTTCCTTGACAGAAAGTTATCCAAATACGGATGCCTATTTGGGAATTATGGCAGGCTCTGACCATGTAGATAACGCCCTTCGTTATCTGTATTATCTGGAAAATTAACGCAAAAGAATGAATGCATTTTTCTGACTTTCCAGGAAAAAGTTACATTAAAACTCCCTTTCCAAAAAAGCATTATGTACCAATAAACTGACTCTCTACAAAGAGAAATCAAATTTATTTGTACATAATGCTTTTTTATAACAATCCGTTATCAGAAGAATAAATACATGTGTAATACTCACACACCAGGCATATAATTATATTCATAATGCGACAGCCTACTGTTACACACCGATATCTGAGTGATTAGTCTATCTCACCTTCAAAAACCGTCTGGGCCGGTCCTGTCATGTAAACCAGGTTTTCACTTCTATCCCAGAAAACCTTAATTTTTCCACCTAAGACATGTACCATTACCTCATCTTCCGTAAGTCCGTTCAGAATACATGCCACCACAGTTGCACAGCATCCGGTTCCACAGGCAAGAGTTTCTCCGGTTCCTCTCTCCCATACCCGCATCTGCACATTCTTTCTATCCAGGACTTTTACAAATTCCGTATTGGTACGGTTGGGAAACCTGCAATGATGTTCAAAATAAGGTCCTATTTTTTCAAGCTCTAAATTTTCCACATCCTCTAAAAATACAACCGCATGGGGATTTCCCATGGAAACACAGGTCATCTTATAATTCTCATCCGTTTCGGGAATATAAATAAGTTCATCAATGACCTGCCTGCTGTCACTGACTACCGGAACCAGCTCTGCCTGTAAAACAGGCTCTCCCATATTCACCTTTACCAAAACTACTTTTCCGTTTTCCACAGTTAAATCCAAAAACTTTATTTTTCCGGCACTGATTACAGAGATTCTCTCCTTTTTAATTAAGCCTTTATCATAGACATACTTTCCAACACAGCGAATCCCGTTTCCGCACATTTCAGAGCGGGTTCCGTCAGCATTATACATTTCCATTTCAAAATCTGCCGCATCAGAAGGGTTTATAAAAATGGCTCCGTCACTTCCAATGCCGAAATGTCTGTCACTGATTCTTCTGACAAGCTCCGGCTTTTCTTCCTCTGCTATTTTTTCCACAAACCCATTAATATACACATAATCATTTCCCGCACCATGCATCTTTGTAAATTTCATCTTATTTTTCGCAGTCTTTCCTTACCTAAACTGCTTTTCCTCTCTTAAAATTTATACCATTTAGTCAATTGCGAAACTCACAATTATAAAACAAAATTTGTGCAATTTTCATAACTGAATAAAAAAGTGCTTCGGCAACGAAAGTGTGCTTTCGTTACAGTTATGAAAACTGCACCATCACATATCTATAATTACTTGTTTCGCAATTACCGGATTTTACACCGCTTTCATAAAGCGGCTGAGTTTTTTATATATTAACATGGTGACAATCGAAACCGAAACTCCTTTTATCACATTTAAAGGTGCTACCGCCAGTATTACCATTCCGGTAATGTCCGTAATGGCAGGATTTACCGCAGTTCCCATGGCGATAATGCTCTCCAGGGGCATTCCGTAAATCTGGGCAAATTTGGGAAGCAGGTACACTCCGTTAAAAATAGTACCGCATATGGTAAGACTCAAGGTTCCCACGATACAGGAAACAATGGCCGTCTTTCGATTCTTTTTATATAAATACACCACAGAGGCAGGCAGAACAAAGGAACAGCCCACCACAAAATTTGCCAGCTCGCCCACAAAGGCTGTGGAGGTAGATTTTAATAACAGCTTTAACAGAATCTTGCAAAATTCGGTCAAAACCCCTGCTACCGGGCCAAAAGCATACGCGGTAATCAGCACCGGAAGCTCACTGAAATCCAGCTTGTAAAACCCCGGTGCAAAAGGCATGGGAAGCTCAAATAACATCAAAATTGCCGCAATGGCAGAAAACATCCCAATCATGGTAAGCTTTCTGGTGCTCAGAATCCGTTCTTTATTATTCGTTCTTTTCTTTTCCCACTTTTCTATCAGTACGGCGGCAAGAAATATCAGTGCCACCACTCCTAAAAATTCCGCAAAGAAAATAATGTTTTGTGTCATTTGCGTAACTAAATTCTTCATACTATCTACATCCAGTTAGAGCTGTCTACTTTCGCAGCCGTATATTCCGGTCTTGGCTTATCGGTCTTATAAATAATGGTACTGTCCGTACATTCCCCTGCCTTAACTTCCAGTTTATTTTCTGCCTCCATGGTCATCTTAAACTTGAAAACATGATTTCCTTTCTTTGTTCCCACCAGTTTTCCGTTATTGTAGAGGGAGACTTCTTTTTGGGTAGAGTATATGGTAATTTCCGTTGTCTTTTCACTGCGGTATTCATATCTTCTTCCGGCAATATATACAAAAGGCTTGTCTGTCCAGTATGCTTTATACAAATAGAACACGTCTTTTTTTAATTTCCTGTCAAAGGTAATCATACCTTTATGGTTCATTCCCGGTTCCCCGCCCTGATTTCTGGCATCTGCCGCAAAATCAAACATATTCCAGTAATAGTAGCCCCACATATACGGATGACGTTTGAAGCATTCCAGCATATATTCGTGATATTTATTCTGGTATTCTTCCGTATTATCTCCACGTTTCGGCTTTGCACTGTGAAGATTCGGCATCCCCTCCGCACCATATTCAGAAAAGCATAAGCACCTGTCCGGATACAGGAAATGGAAGAATTTTATCCATAAATCATTTAAGAAAAATCCCGGTATATACCATCCAAGATACAGATTCCAGCCCACAATATCTGAAATATGGGCTACCGGATGCCAGTGCGGACACATGGCATAGCAGGCCAGTGTGGTAACGCGGCTTGGGTCCATTTCTTTTACCATTCTCTGTAGCTGGCGATGATTATCTAACATATCCTTCTTATGTCTTGCCCCGGAAATGGTAATCTCGTTGGAAAGTCCCCAGGTCACAATGGAGGGATGGTTAAAATTCTGAACTATCAGTTCCTTCATCTGGGAATAGGTATTCTCTCTTCCATCCGGTAAATGTTCGGAAATATAAGGGATTTCTGCCCACACAATCATACCTTTTTTATCACACAAATCATAAAAATACTGGTCATGCTGATAATGTGCAAGGCGGATGGTATTGGCTCCCACTTCCATAATCAGCTCCATATCCCTGTCATGTTCTTCTTTGCCGATGGCATTTCCCAAATCGCGATAATCCTGATGACGCGATACTCCATGTAACGGATAAGGTTTTCCATTTAAGTGAAAACCATCCTTTGGACTAAATTCAAATTCTCTTACACCACAATTACAGCCAATTTCATCCAGCACCGTATCCCCTTTTACAAGCACTGCCTTCAGGGTATACAAATACGGGTCTTTCAAACCATTCCACAGATGCACGTTTTTCAGATTCAGATTCACATCTGTGCCTTCGCCTTCCGCTACCAGTTTGCCGTTAGCTTCCCAGATGCCAACCTTTACCACAGCCCTTGATTTTCTGGCCGCATCATTTAAATAGGTCACTACATTTACAATGGCATCCGTACCCCTGATTTTGGTAAAATATTTCATTCCCGGTCCGCCATAATAGTCCAGGGAAAAGTGTTCTTTGGAAACCACAAGAAGCTCTACATCCCTGTAAATTCCCCCATAGAAGGTAAAATCTGCCTTCTGGGGATATACCTTCGTATTTACACTGTTGTCAACCTCCACCATAAGCTGGTTGGTTTCCTGTAGTCCCTCTGTAACCTCCGCACGAAAAGTAGAATAACCGCCGTCGTGGGTACATACCACTTTCCCATTTAAGGTAACTCTGGCACTGGCATTCACCCCGTGAAACTGTAAATATACACTCTGGGTTCTTTTGTCAAATTCCGGCATTTCAAAAACAGTCTCATATTTGTTGGTACCACGCCAGTAATCATTGCCCCCGTCCTGACCATCTTTATGGTTCCAGGTATGAGGCAGATTTACCCTGGATGTTTTTCCATTCTGGTCGGTAAAATTCCAGTTTTTCATTAATTTAATAGTCTTTCGCATAACAACCTTCTTTCTTATCTAAAATATGTGCTTATTTTTTAGCTTCTATCTTCATGGTAAGTGCAATCCGTTTCTTGGCAGTATCTACACTAAGAACCTGCACGTCTACGATATCACCTACACTTACGGCTTCTAAGGGATGTTTGATAAATTTATCCGTAATCTGGGAAATATGAACCAGACCGTCCTGATGTACTCCGATATCCACAAATGCACCAAAATCAATTACATTTCTTACAGTTCCCTTTAAAACCATTCCCGGTTTCAAATCCTTCATTTCCAGGATATCACTTCTTAAAATCGGTTTTGGCATATCTTCTCTTGGGTCTCTTGCCGGTTTTTCCAGCTCCTTTAAGATATCGGTCAGTGTCAGTTCACCAATCCCCAGTTCTTCTGCCATTTTCTTTTTATCTTTTACCCGTTTTTCAAGACCGGAAACCACAGCTGGTGTCTGTGCAGGTTCGCTTGCAGGTTCTTTTACCAAAGTACCGTTTAAAGCTTCTGCAAGGGCTTTTCCCATGGCTGTACTGGTATTCCGGACAACCATCTGTTTTTTAGGTTTTTTCTTTGGTTTTTCTTTTTTCACCTGATTTTTTTGTTGTGCTGCCTGCTTCTGAATTTCTTTTACATCTTCCATGGTCAGTCCCAGTTTTTCTAAAAGCTGCATAGTTGCTTCATAAGATTCGGGATGTACACTGGTAGCATCCAGGGGATTTTTGCCGTCTGCAATTCGCATAAATCCGGCACACTGCTGGTAAGCTTTCGGTCCTAATTTTGGAACCTTCAAAAGCTGTTTTCTTTCCGTAAAGCGGCCGTTTGTTTCTCTGTATTCTACAATATTTTTTGCAATGGTCTTATTGATTCCGGAGACATATTCCATCAAAGGAGCACTGGCAGTATTCAAATCCACGCCTACTTTATTTACACTGTCCTCCACCACTCCGTTTAAGGCTTCGCTTAATTTCTTCTGGTTCATATCGTGCTGATACTGCCCTACACCGATGGATTTGGGGTCAATTTTTACAAGCTCTGCAAGCGGATCCTGCAAACGTCTTGCAATGGAAGCTGCACTTCTTTGTCCTACATCAAAGTTTGGGAACTCCTCTGTTGCAAGTTTACTTGCAGAATATACACTTGCTCCTGCTTCATTTACAATCACATACTGCACAGGCGTATCTAATTCCTTTAACAGCTCCACAATAACCTGCTCCGATTCTCTGGAAGCCGTTCCGTTTCCTACAGAAATCATGGAAACGTTATATTTCTTAATCAGTTTCTTTAATTCCGCCTTTGCTTCTTCTACCTTATTCTGCGGGGCTGTCGGGAAAATAACCCTGGTATCCAGGACTTTTCCTGTGGCATCCACTACGGCTAACTTACAGCCTGTCCTGAAAGCCGGATCCCATCCTAAAACTACTTTGCCTGCAATCGGAGGCTGTAACAATAACTGCTCCAGATTTTTACCAAAGACACTGATGGCACCGTCTTCTGCTTTTTCCGTCAGTTCATTTCTGATTTCCCTTTCAATGGCAGGTGCGATAAGTCTTAAGTAACTGTCTTCTGCCACTTCTTTTAAAATGGGTGTTGTCACCGGATTTTCTTTTGTAATGGTCTTCTTCTCCAGATACATTAAAATTCTTTCCTGCGGTGCTTCAATTTTCACACTTAAGAATTTTTCCGCCTCACCCCTGTTTAATGCCAGAACCCTGTGTCCTGCCACACTCTTTACCGGTTCTTCATAATCATAATACATTTCATATACAGACTGGGCTTTTTCATCTTTGGCACAGCTTATTAGCTTTCCTTCCTGCATGGTAATTTCGCGGATATAGGTACGATAATCGGCTTCATCAGAAATACCCTCGGCAATAATATCCATGGCTCCCTGCAAGGCTTCCTTTGCAGTTTTTACTTCTTTTTCTTCTGAAATGTATTTTTCAGCCTCTTCTAAAATATCCGTGGTAATTTCCTGTGCCAGAATAGTCTCTGCCAGCGGTTCCAATCCTTTTTCCTTGGCAACACTTGCCCTGGTTTTTCTTTTCGGGCGGTAAGGGCGGTACAGGTCTTCCACCGTTACCATGGTTTCTGCCTGTAAAATCTTTTCTTTTAATTCTTCCGTCAGTTTTCCCTGTTCCTCAATGCTGGATAAAACCTGTGTTTTTTTATCTTCCAAATTGCGAAGGTAAACCAGTCTTTCATGCAGGTTACGAAGCTGTTCATCATTTAACGAACCTGTTGCTTCCTTACGATAACGGGAAATAAAAGGAATGGTATTTCCCTCATCAATCAATCCCACAGCGGCCTCCACCTGCCATTTTTGTACTGATAATTCTTCTGACAATTTCACTATAATATCCATTTACGTTTCTCCTTTTAACAGCCTTTGACTTTCCTGCACAGCAATCCTTTCTCTTTTGTACAGATAAGAGCCTGCATACTGTTTATTATAAATTCCTTTTTATTTTACCTATTTTCCTTAAGTTTTTCAATGCCTAAATGGGAAACATAAGCTTTTTATATAAGCTTTATATCTTATTTATATAATTTTAATTTGTATCTGTACCCTGAAAATGGTATACTTTTAGATACCAATTATAAAATATGTGATTTGACATTAATTGAGGGGTGTGAATATGGATTCTTTTACTAATCAGGATTTTGATAATCATAATGAAAATTACCGCCATTACAGCACAAAGCCTGAGAAAACAGAAAATGTTTTTGCCCTGTTTTCCAGAAGTCTTGGAATTTTTTCCATTTTTTGTGCCATTTTCAGTGTATTTTTCCTGTCCCTGCTCTGCGGAGGACTGGCAATCGTCTTAGCCCTTCTTTCCAAAGGGTATGACACTAAAATGATACGAAGTGCCAAAGCAGGCTTTATTTGCGGACTGCTTGGTGTTACGATACAGATTTCCTCACTGGTGATGGCTGTTTATAACATCATCTATGTACCGGAATACCGGGAACAGTTTAATTATCTGTACGAAGAAATGTATGGAACACCTGCTGGTGACACCATTAATGAGATGTTAGACCAGCTGGCGAATCCCAACGAAGGAGGTACCATCTTATGACTTCTGCCTGTCTGAAAAAAAATGCAAGAGGAATCATGATGGGAAAATATCGGAACGCCATTACCGTTATGCTTGCATCTGATTTGATTATTACCACACTATCCCTGATTACTTCAGCCTCCCAGGCTTCTTATACCGGGATTATCATCGGTCTTATTATTAATTTTATACTGACTTTATTCGGATGTATTCTGGATGTGGGGCAATGCTCCTTTTATCTGAATATTGCCTGCTGGCAGGATTATCAGTTTTCGGATTTATTCACCGGATTTAAACTTTATCCGAACAAAACGATTCTTACCCAGTGCATCATCCGGTTACTGAAGCTGCTTCCTTTGGTACCTGCAGTGATTCTTTGCATAATTATGATTTATGATAACCGGACAACCTTGCTAATACCTGCCTGTGTAGTGCTTATTATGGGATGTATTGTTTCCTGGTGGATTTCCTTACTTTATTCACAAATTTATTATGTATTACTGGATTTTCCGCAATACGGTATTCTGGAGCTTTTAAAAATCAGCCGCAGGCTTATGAAAGGAAACAAAGGTCGGCTTCTCTACCTTCAATTAAGTTTTCTTCCCATAACCTTTGCCGGACTTCTTAGTTTTGGAATCGGATTATTGTTTGTAAGACCTTATCAGAATATGACCTATACTTTGTTCTATCTGGATTTGATTAGACAAGATTAAAATAGGAACAAAAAACAAGGCAGACTGTTTTTATGCAGCTGCCTTGTTTTTTCTGTTATGAATAACAGTTCCGATTTTCGCTTCTAAATCACTTTTAAAGTGTTTTAGAATCAGATTTCTGTTTTATTTATTAGCTTTTGCGGCTTTAATAGCTTCTGTAAGCTGTGGTACGATTTTGTTCAGGTCTCCAACCACACCATAATCAGCTACATCGAAGATTGGAGCATCTTCATCTTTGTTGATGGCAACAATGATATCAGATTCTTCCATACCTGCTGTATGCTGGATGGCACCGGAGATACCACAGGCAATATAAAGATTAGGGCGAACAGTTTTACCTGTCTGACCAACCTGTAATTCTTTTGGTTTCCAGCCGGAATCTACAACTGCACGGGAGCAGGAAACAGTTCCGCCAAGAGCTTCTGCCAAATCTTCCAGGATTTTGAAGTTTTCCGGGCTTCCTACACCACGACCACCGGATACTAAGATTTTTGCATCCATGATGTCTACGGTATCTGTTACGGCTTTTACGATTTCTTTGATTTCTACATATCTGTTATTCGGTGTGAATCCCGGATTGTATTCAATCACATTTGCCTTTGCACCAACGATTGGTTCAATTTTCTGCATAACACCAGGACGAACGGTTGC
>CAZDAT010000081.1:0-9521 GCA_964503695.1 uncultured Lachnospiraceae bacterium | reverse complement strand
GGCAAATCTTTCAATATCAAGTACACGCAAAGCCGGATTGGCAATGGTTTCACCAAAGACACATTTGGTATTGGGCCGGATGGCTTTTCTTAATTCTTCCAAAGGTGTGTCCGGTTCAACAACGGTGCATTCGATTCCCATTTTCTTCATGGTAACCGTAATCAGGTTATGGGTTCCGCCATAAACAGTAGAAGACATTACCACATGGTCCCCGGCTTCACAAATATTAAAAATAGCATAATAGTTTGCCGCCTGGCCGGAGGAGGTTAACATGGCTGCCACTCCGCCCTCCAGTTCACAGATTTTTGCGGCAACGTAATCGTTTGTCGGATTCTGGAGTCTGGTATAAAAATATCCGTTTTCTTCCAGGTCAAATAATCTGCCCATCTGTTCACTGGTTTCATATTTAAAGGTGGTACTCTGGTAAATCGGCAGGATTCTGGGTTCTCCGTTTTTCGGCTGCCAGCCGGACTGTATACAAATGGTTTCCTTTGCGTATTTTTTACTCATAATGGTTCCTCCCACAGTTCTTTTTATAAAAAATTATTCATCCCAGTTATGGTATACAGACTGCACATCATCATCAGCATCTAATAAATCCAGAGTTTTCTGAAGATTTTTAATAGCTGTTTCATCCGTCAGTTCCACATAATTCTGTGGAATCATGGTTACTTCGGCACTTACCATGGGGATGCCTGCTTCTTCCAGTGCTTTTTTTACTTCATCAAAGCTGTCCGGGGCTGTCAGTACTTCATAGCTGTCCTCTTCTTCGTTAAAATCATCAGCTCCTGCATCCAGGGCTGTCATCATCAAATCATCAGCATCTAAATCACATTCTTCTTTGTCAATGATAATCTGACCTTTTTCATCAAAGCTGAAAGAAACACAACCGGGAGTTCCGATACTTCCCTGTCCTTTGGTGAACGCACTTCTTACGTTGGATGCGGTTCTGTTTTTGTTATCCGTTAAGGCATTTACAATAATGGCAATACCACTCGGTCCATATCCTTCATATGTAACATATTCATAGTTTACATTTCCAAGGTCCCCGGCGGCTTTCTTAATCCCTCTTTCAATGGTATCATTAGGCATATTGTTGGCTTTTGCCTTTTCAATTACTTTTGCCAGTTTAAAATTGTTAGACGGGTCTGCACCGCCTTCTTTTACGGCAACGGCAATTTCACGCCCGATGATGGTAAAAATCTTTCCCTTTGCTGCATCGTTTTTTTCTTTTTTGTGTTTAATATTTGCAAATTTTGAATGTCCTGACATTTGTTCTCCTCTTTCCTGCCTTCTGGCTAAAATTTCTCGCGTTCTTTAAAATATATCACTCCTTCGGACAATCGTCAATGTAATTCAAGGCTTATCTTTAAAGCTTCATTGACCTGTTCCATAATAAAATCATCCAGATGACATACTTTATCCTTTAATCGTTTTTTATCTATGGTTCTCAACTGTTCCAGTAAAATAACGGAATCCTTCACCATTTCATATTTTGCACAGGCTAAATCTATGTGCGTGGGTAATTTATGCTTCGTCAGCTTTGAGGTTATGGCGGCACAGATTACTGTCGGGCTGTGTTTATTTCCCATATCATTCTGTATAATCAGAACCGGTCTTATCCCGCCCTGCTCCGAGCCGACGACCGGCCTTAAATCTGCATAATACACGTCTCCGCGTTTCAAATAAAATCACTTCCTTCTTCTAATATAGCGTTTATGTAATCATTCAGCAGCAAGATGCCGAGTAATCACCTTTTTATCACATCAAAAAGTATTGCCACATTATTTGAAGGTATACTAAAAACTGTAACGGAAACCAAATTTTTATTCCGGTTACTCTATTTTATCATAACAATAATCCTCGAAATAATCCTTTGCATAACATTCTTTTCCCTCTTTATAATAAATTCTCGGAACTCTTTTTCCAATGACACATACCAGCTCATAATTGAAACGGTTGGATAAGTCTCCCAATTCCTCCATGGTAATGTTTTCCTTACCGCTGTTTCCGATTAAGACGGCTTCATCCCCCTCTTTCACCTCATCAATCCCGGTAACATCTACCATGAACTGATCCATGCATATCCGGCCAAGAATCGGTGCTTTCTGTCCCCTTACCAGAACATATCCCGTTCCCGATAAGGTTCTTGGATATCCGTCACCATATCCTACGGGAATGGTAGCCACCCTTGTTGTCTTTTTGGTGATATAAGTACCACCGTAGCTGATGGGTTCTCCCGCCTTTAAGGTTTTGATATAAACAATATGGCTGTGGAGGGAAAAGGCTGGCTGTAAATTGCAGGAAGCTTTTCTGATTTCTCCCGAGGGCCATAAGCCATACATGGAAATCCCTACCCTTACCATATCCATATGTGTGTCCGGCATTTCTAAGGCAGCCGCACTGTTGGCACAGTGTTTAATGGGAATTTTTATCTGATTTTTCTGCTCTGCTTCTTCACAGAAATGCGAAAATTTCATAAATTGTCTTTCGGCATCCTCTTTTTCTTCATAATCCGCTTTGGCAAAATGGGTAAAAATCCCTTCTGTTTCAATATGCCTGCAATTAAGCAAATCCTGAATAAACTCAAAACCGCTTTCATCCGGGAAAATACCGATTCTTCCCATTCCCGTATCGACTTTTACATGAACCAGTGCATTTTTGTTTAGTTTCTCGGCGGCTTCTTCAATCTGCAAAAGCATATCTTTTCGAAAAACGGTAAAACGGATATCTTCCTGTATCATCTTTTCATAGGCATAGGGAAACACATATCCCAGTACCAGAATGGGCTTTAAAATCCCGGCTTTTCTCAGGATAAAAGCCTCTTCCGCAGTGGCGGTGGCGAAGCCTGCCATGTATTCCTTCTTTTCCAGCTCTTTTGCAACCACAACTGCCCCATGACCATAGCCGTCTGTTTTTACCACTGCCATGATTCTGGCATTTTTCGACAGCTTCTTTTGAATCACATCCATATTATGGGAAATGGCATCCAGGTCAATTGCCGCATAGATTCTTTCATAATGCTTTTTCATAGCTCCTCCAAAGGACTTTGGAATAATAACTATTCCATTGTATTTCTATCATATGTAGGTGTCATATCACTTGTGAAGGGAGATTTTTAAGGTTTTCTCAGATTGTTTTCTCCCTTTTTTGCTGATATTTTTCTACATTTTCCTGTTTCAGGTCAAAAATCTCTATTACATCCGCACCAAAAATATCATGCATATAGGAATAGAGTTCGTAATTTTTCATTTCCTTTTCCTGCTTGCGTACAATATTTTTTTTCAGTTCCACACGAACCTGGTTAATCCATGCTCCGATTTCTTCAATATCCTTTGTATTTACCTGAAGAACTTCATAACACATTTCCATGGTACGCATCATAAGCTCATAATTGGCATTATCGATTCTTTCCGGAATATCTAATAAATTATCCTGGTATTCATCCAAAGTTTCGTTGCATTCTTCAATCAACCGCTTATTTTCGTCTATTTTTTTTCGGGAAGCCGCATCATCTGTTTCCATAAGCTGAACGATTTCATCCATGAGTTTTTTCTTTAATTTGCGGATGCTTTTGGATTCCGTATTCCATTTTCCCTGTAATTTAAGTAAGGTATTCAGATTGTCTTCCAGACGTTTCAGCTCTTTGTCTGGCTCCATCATGGAAAATAAGCGATACCATTTATTATCTAAGGTAAGCACCGGAATACGTTTTCCCTTTAATGCCGCCCTGTAAGTATCTTCTTTCTGTGCCATATTAATCCTCTTGTTCTTTTGTTTCAATTTCCTTTTTTATCTCCTGGTACCGACTGCTGTTGTAGGACAGCTTCATAAGACTGTCGGATAAATGTACATTTTCTACCTGAACCGATTCCGGTACATCCAGATCCACATGTGCGAAATTCCAGATGGCACGAATGTTGTAGTCCACAAGCTTTTGGGCAACGGTTACGGCTCCGCTTTTGGGAATGGTAAGTACGGCAATGTCGATATCATTTTCTCTGATAAAGGAGCCCATTTCTTCCATGGGCCGAATACTGATATCGCGGATTTTCATGCCATGAAGCTTCGGATTGCTGTCAAAAATCCCCTTAAAGATAAAGCCCCTTCTGGCAAAATTATTATAATTTAACAGTGCCTGTCCTAAATTTCCGGCACCGATTAAAATCAAATAATGTTCCTTATCCAGCCGTAAGATTTTGGCAATTTCCCGATAGAGATGTTCTACATTATACCCATAGCCCTGCTGTCCGAAGCCGCCGAAATGATTCAAATCCTGCCGTATCTGGGATGCCGTTACCTGCATCTTCCGGCTCAGCTCCTGGGATGAAATTCTCTCGATACCTTCGTCTTTCAGTTCTCCCAGATAACGGTAATATCGGGGAAGCCGACTGATGACAGCCTGGGATATTTCCTTATGTTCCATCTTTCGCCCTCCTGA
The DNA here is from genome assembly GCA_964503695.1 of uncultured Lachnospiraceae bacterium. Lineage (GTDB taxonomy): Bacteria > Bacillota > Clostridia > Lachnospirales > Lachnospiraceae > SFDP01. The sequence goes on along the minus strand of CAZDAT010000081.1, from coordinate 5,080 downwards.
TGAAAAAAGTAACTTTATTCTCATATTCTTATATTATACCTACGTGTTAAAATTATGTCAATCAATTGACAAGCCTGTGGAAACCTTTTAAACTATATACGGATTAGAGAAATAAAAAGAAAATATGAGGAAATAAACATGATTTTATCCGTATCAAATATACATAAAAGTTTTTTGGAAAAAGTGATTTTAGAAAATGTTTCTTTTCACCTTGAAGATTATGACAAAGCGGCACTGGTAGGTATTAACGGTGCCGGAAAGACCACCCTTTTGCGTATCATTATCGGCGAAATGTCTCCGGATGACGGGCTTGTGACCTTTGCTAAGGGCAAAAGCTTTGGCTATCTTGCACAGAATACAGAGATTTCTTCCGGTGAGACAATTTATGATACCCTTTTGCAGGTCAAGGAACATCTGCTTGTCCTGGAGCGGCAGATGCGGGAAGTGGAACAAAAAATGAAGGATGTAAGCGGCAGTGACCTGGAAGCTTTGATGGACCAGTACTCCAGGATGACGCATACCTTTGAAACGGAAGGCGGCTATCAGTATCAGAGTGAACTGGTGGGTGTGTTAAAAGGACTGGGGTTTTCGGAAAAAGAATTTAAAAAGCCCTTATCCACCCTTTCCGGCGGACAGAAAACCCGCGTTGCCTTAGGAAAGCTTCTGCTCACCAGACCGGATCTGATTATTCTGGATGAGCCTACCAACCATCTGGACATGGCTTCCATCTCCTGGCTGGAAAACTATCTGTTAAATTACAAGGGAGCGGTTCTCATCGTTTCCCATGACCGTTATTTTCTGGATAAGATTGCAGGAAAAGTCATCGAACTGGACCAGGCAAAATGCAGTGTATTTCATGGAAACTACTCTGATTATGCCACCAAAAAAGAACAGCTTCGCACTGCCCGCCTGAATGCGTATTTAAAACAACAGCAGGAAATCAGACATCAGGAGGAAGTGATTGAAAAGCTGAAATCCTTCAACCGGGAAAAATCCATTAAACGGGCAGAAAGCCGGGAAAAGATGTTAAATAAAATAGAAGTCATGGAAAAACCAAGTGAGTTAAATTCAGAAATGAAATTGCAGTTAGTTCCAAGAATCGTCAGCGGGAATGATGTTCTTTTTGTGGAAGGGCTTGCAAAGGCATTTTCCGGTAAACCACTCTTTTCCGATTTAAGCTTTGAAATCAAGCGGGGGGAACACGTTGCCATTATCGGGGACAACGGAACCGGAAAAACTACGATTTTAAAAATCATCAACAAAATTATGGATGCAGATTCCGGCTCCATGCGGCTTGGAAGCAACGTCACCATTGGTTATTACGACCAGGAGCATCAGGTTTTGCATAACGAAAAAACGTTATTTGAAGAAATCTCCGATGCCTACCCTAATTTAAACAATACACAGATTCGAAATACGCTGGCTGCGTTTCTTTTTACCGGAGATGATGTTTTTAAGAAAATAGGCACCTTAAGCGGAGGGGAAAAAGGAAGGGTTTCCCTGGCAAAGTTAATGCTGTCGGAAAGTAATTTTCTGATTCTTGACGAACCTACCAACCATCTGGATATTATGTCAAGGGAGATTCTGGAAACTGCACTGAACCATTATGAAGGTACACTTTTATACGTTTCCCATGACCGTTATTTTATTAATAAAACGGCAACCAGAATTCTGGAATTATCTAACGAAACATTCACGAATTACTTAGGCAATTATGAATATTATCTGGAAAAGAAGCCACAGACAGGTACTGTGGATACCTCCTCTTCTTTTCCACCCTCTGTGAATGCTGGTTTATCAAAAACACCAAAGGAAAATCCTTCTGAAAAAAAAGCAGAATGGAAACAACGTAAGGAAGAACAGGCCGCCCTTCGGAAAAAAGAACGGGAACTTACCAAAACGGAAGAACGGATTGCTTTTATTGAAAACAGAATGGAAGAAATTGACACCAAAATGGTACTTCCCGAAATCTGCTCCAATTCTGTAAAATTACAAAAACTGCAGGGAGAAAAAGATACCCTGGAAGAAGAACTGCTTCTCTTAATGGAACGTTGGGAAGAATTAAGTGAGGAACTGTCATAGGAAAGCTTTCCTATGACAGTAAAAAATATATTATCTTTTTAATAAAACATCCCTCTCATAAGCTTCTATTATCTCATAATAATTGTCTGCCGGAACACCGCACTGTCTGCAATATTCAGCCCAGACTGCTCCGATAGGAAGCATCTTACAATCCTCCATGGCAACCATCTTTTTGGAAAACTGACTGGTATCCTGCAGTTTCTTAAGCATGTCATTGGGGGTACATAATGCCGTCAGTAATGCTTTCTGCATACTGCGATATCCGCTGACCCATGCCGAAATACGGTTAATGGAGGCATCAAAATAATCCAGGGCAATGTAAACCTTGTCCAAGGCATTGCATCTTACGATTTCCAGGGCAATTTCTTTGGTTTCATCATCCAGTACCACAACATGGTCTGAATCCCAGCGAATCCCGCGGGTTACATGAAGTGCAATTTCCGGGAAGAAACAAAGCAGGGCTGGAATTTTATCGGAAACCACTTCCGTAGGATGATAATGTCCGTTATCCATTAACGGCAGACACTTATCTTTATTGGCAGCCGCATAGCTTAAGGTAAATTCTGCACTTCCACAGGTATATGCCTCTACCCCGATACCAAACACCTTGGATTCCACACAGGGTTTTACCATGGAAAAGTCATAAGGCTCTGATAAAATCTCATCGATGGATTCCTTGTACCGCATTCTCGGTCCCATGCGGTCTGTTGGAACATCTTTAAATCCGTCTCCGGTCCAGATATTCATAACACAGGGGATTCCTGTCTCTTTTGCAAAATAATCAGCAATGCGGATGCAGGCTTTTCCATGCTCAATCCAGAATCTTCTGTTTTCTTCATCGGGACTGGAAAGTGTCAGTCCGTCTTTTACTTTTGGATGGGAGAAAAAGGTAGGATTAAAATCTAATCCCATGCCCCTGCTTTTTGCAAAATCAACCCATGCTTTAAAATGCTTCGGCTCTAATTTATCCCGGTCTGCAAATTCTCCGTCTTCAAAAACTGCATAACAGGCATGGACATTAATTTTTTTGGCACCTGGCATCAGACTCATTGCCTTATCCATATCTGCCATCAGTTCTTTGGGATTTCTTGCCCTTCCCGGATAATCTCCGGTGGTCTGGATTCCTCCGGTCAGTCCTCCCTCATGGTCAAAGCCAATTACGTCATCCCCCTGCCAGCAATGCAGGGAAACCGGAATTGCTTTACATCTTGCAATCGCGGCATCCGTATCAACTCCGTATTTTGCGTACACTTCTTTTGCCAGCTCATACATTTTGTTCATAGTTTTTTCCTCCTTTTTTTAGCGTCAGTAAGTAATTGTGAAGCTTACATTTATAAGTTCAATGTGTTTTGTGCGGTTTTTGTTTTTTTAATCATAAAAGCTTTTCCGAGAAAAAGAAAGGACTGTATTTTATAAAAACACAGTCCTTATTTTCCATATATTTATTTTTTAGATTTTTTCCATCTGTTCCCGGTATTCTTTCGGAGTCTTTCCATATTTTTCCTGGAAAACCCGGTAAAAATAGCTTGTATTATCATATCCTACCGCAGATATGATATCTGTAATGGATAGCCTGGTGGTAGACAGAAGAAACGCCCCCTGTTGTAACCGTTTTGTCTGTAAAAGCTCCTTGAAATTATATCCTGTATTTTTTTTGATAAATTTACTTAAGGCGGAAGGTGTCTGGTGAAGCATACTGCATAATTCTTCCAGCGTGGCTGTACGATAATTCGTCTCGATGTAGGACAGAATCTGTGCAACACTCTGCTGTTCGTAAGGATTACTGCTTCCGTATTTTATTTTATCATTTAAATTAACCAGGTGAAGGAATAAAAGCCCCATGGTAATCTGTTCAATATTACGTCTGTTTTCCTGCTTATGAACAATTGACCACATCATATTTTCCATCAGATTCTGTATTGGAAGCTCATCCCTTGCCTGAAAATACAGGTAAATGGAACGGTCACTTTTGGTAGTCAGAATATCTACCAGAAAATCCCGCAAAAGACTTTCATCCTCCATCATCTTAAATGCCGTATCAAAAAATTCCGGCAGTACGATAAAATTTATCGCAATATCATTATAACGAGCCGGTAAAATCTCATGCTCGGCATTCTGATTCAAAAAAAGTAAATCCCCCTGTTCCAGAACCACACTTTCCCCATTTCCAAGAATATGGGTCGTGGAGCCATGGTACATATAAATAATTTCTATATAATTATGTCTGTGTTTAGGAAAATGGATAAAACGGGTATGATGTCTTACATCAATCAGTTTTCCCTTCTCTAAAAGTTTTTTACTGTCAACGACAAAATCTTTTTCACTGGTATATCTGTTTTTTTGTACAGTACTGTCAGATTCCCTTAAGATAAGCCGTTCTTCCTCAGATATTTCACCGAAATATTCAGCCAGTTCCGGATTTAGTAGTTTTTTCATGATTTTTCCCCATTATGATAGTTTTTGCTTTTTTGTCTTTGTGAAATTAAGTTATAACATCTGCTCCAGTTCCTTACGGATTTCTTTGATAAAGCCTTCGCTGTTTAAGACAGTTACCTCTTTTAAAGAAGTAATCAGTGCAAGGTCTTTGGTCATTTTTCCCGCTTCAATTACTGAAAGGGTTGCTTTCTCCAGTTTATCGGCAAATGTCATAAGCTCAGGAATATTATCCAGTTCTCCCCTCTTTCTTAAAGCACCTGTCCAGGCAAATATGGTTGCCACGGAGTTGGTGGAGGTTTCTTCTCCTTTTAAATATTTGTAATAATGTCTTTGAACGGTTCCGTGAGCCGCTTCATATTCATATACACCGGAGGGTGAAACTAAAACCGAAGTCATCATGGCTAGAGAACCAAAGGCAGAAGAAACCATGTCACTCATGACATCTCCGTCATAGTTCTTACAAGCCCAGATAAAACCGCCTTTCGCTTTCATCACGCGGGCAACCGCATCGTCAATTAAGGTATAAAAATATTCAATTCCCAGTTTTTCAAATTGTTCTTTA
>CAZDAT010000080.1:0-9680 GCA_964503695.1 uncultured Lachnospiraceae bacterium | reverse complement strand
CTTTCTTTGATATGCTCTGACTGCATTTTTAAGTATTTTTCATTATCAAATCCAATTCTCATAATGCCTCCCCCTAAATGCCTATTAAAAAAATATCTTATATATTCTAATATAAAAAATCGGTCTCGTAAATAGAAGTAAAAATATTTTTTATCATATTATTTCAAAAAACAGGAATAATATAATTACATCGCGTAATGCGAAAAAAACAGATGGGAGAGAATTATGAAAATTATAAATTATGTTGCTTTAACGGTAGCAATTATAGGTGCAGTGAACTGGGGGCTGATAGGAGTTCTGAATTTTGACCTGGTAGCATTTATCTTTGGTGAAATGTCGTGGTTATCCAGAGTGATATATACTCTGGTAGGGCTTTCCGGTATTTATCTGATTACCTTTTTTGGACAGTTGGAAGGAACAGAAAATTAATGGGAAAAAGTCGTGGTCAGGTGATGCCCGCGGCTTTTTTCCTTTCTATAGAGCCTGCAAAAGAAGTTTTTGGCAGGGGTTAAATCGGGAAAAGAGAACTGGCAGGATAAAAGGGGCAGAATTTAGAAATCTTTAAGAAATCAAACAAAAAATTCATGGTATTTGTATTGCTTTTAAGAAAAGGGGTATTTATAATGGTACTTATGGAATTTTAAGAATAGACGAAAGCTGGAGGAACATAAATGAACGATAATCTCAATCGTTTTGATAACAATCAAAAGAATAATCAGAATAATGGTTTCCCTAATAAAAATGGAAACCGGCAGGGAGGCCAGAATCCTAAAAAACAGAATTTATTGGTGTTTTTGGTGGCAGCATTAATTAGCTTGGTGGTAATGAGCTATTTTATGAAATCCATGGATACTACAGCAAGTAAAGAGATTCCTTATAATGAGTTTGTAACTATGCTGGAAGCCGGAGAGGTGGAAAGTGTATATATCGGTTCGGACAGAATTATAATTTATCCGGTGAAAAAGGAAGAGACAACGCCCCAGAGCCTGACTATGCTGATGATGCAGATGCAGACCGAAGTAACCTATTATACGGGCAGGGCAGAGAGTAACGATTCCTTAACTGCACGTCTTTTGGAGGCGGGGGTTGAGATTGAACCGGAGATTCCTGAAAGTACCAATTTGATGGTGGATATGGTATTAACTTACGTATTGCCATTGGTTTTAGTGTGGGTAGTGTTTGGATTTATCATGAAGAGAATGGGCGGCAGCGGAGGCCCCATGGGTGTAGGAAAAAGCAATGCCAAGGTATATGTCCAGAAGGAAACCGGAGTAACATTTAAGGATGTAGCGGGAGAAGATGAAGCAAAGGAATCCCTGCAGGAGGTCGTGGATTTTCTTCATAATCCGGGGCGTTATGCCAAAATTGGTGCCAAGCTTCCAAAAGGTGCCCTGTTAGTAGGTCCTCCCGGTACCGGAAAGACGTTACTTGCAAAGGCAGTGGCAGGAGAAGCCCATGTACCTTTCTTTTCCCTGACAGGTTCTGATTTTATTGAGTTATATGTTGGTGTAGGTGCTTCCAGGGTGCGTGATTTGTTTAAAGAGGCAACCAAGAACGCACCATGTATCATTTTTATCGATGAAATAGATGCCATCGGCCGCAGCCGTGATTCCCGTTATGGCGGAGGCGGTAATGAAGAAAGGGAACAGACGTTAAATCAGCTTTTATCAGAAATGGATGGTTTTGATACTTCAAAGGGAATTTTAATACTTGGAGCAACGAACCGCCCTGAGATTTTAGATAAGGCACTGTTAAGACCCGGCCGTTTTGACAGAAGAATTATTGTAGATAAGCCGGATTTAAAAGGTCGTGTGGAAATCTTAAAAGTACATGCCAAGGATGTAAAAATGGATGAAACCGTAGATTTTGATGCCATTGCCCTTGCTACCAGCGGTGCCGTAGGTTCTGACCTTGCCAATATGATTAATGAAGCAGCCATTAATGCGGTAAAAGAAGGCAGGGAATTTGTATCACAAAAGGATTTATTTGATGCGGTAGAGCAGGTGCTTGTGGGAAAAGAAAAGAAAGACCGGATTATGAGTAAGGAAGAGCGGAAGATTGTTTCTTATCATGAGGTTGGTCATGCACTGATTAGTGCCTTACAGAAAAATTCCGAGCCGGTGCAGAAGATTACCATTGTACCCCGTACCATGGGAGCATTGGGCTATGTCATGCATGTTCCGGAGGAAGAAAAATACTTAAATACAGAGGCAGAATTAAGAGACCGTCTGGTAAGTATTCTGGGTGGCCGTGCGGCAGAAGAAATTGTGTTTGATACGGTAACAACAGGGGCTGCCAATGATATAGAAAAAGCAACGGATATGGCAAAAGCCATGGTAACCCAGTATGGTATGAGCAAACGTTTTGGTCTGATGGGGCTTGCAACGGTTCAGAACCAGTATCTGGATGGTTCCGCTACCTTAAATTGCAGTGATGTCACGGCAGCCGCGGTGGATGAAGAAATAAAAGATATGCTGAAGGAAAGCTATGAACAGGCATTAAAGCTTCTTTCTGAAAACCGGGATGTGATGGATAAACTGGCAGAATTTCTGATTGAGAAGGAAACCATTACCGGAAAAGAATTTATGAAGATTTTCCGAAAAGAAAAAGGGATTCCGGAACCGGAAGAAGAAAAGAAGGAAGCTCCTTCGGAGGGTGAGAAAAAAGAAAACGAAGAATCTGGGGATACGGTTCCTGGAGCGAATGACAATCCGGAAGGAATGCCTGTCAGAGAGGAACAGAAAGATACCGAAGCTTCACAGGTTCAGGAACAGACAGAGGAAAGAGAAACCGAAAAAAAATCGGAGATTTCCCATGAAAAAGAAGCTTCCTCCGGTGTCAGAGGAAATTACAGCAATGCATCCGTGGATAAATTATGGGATAAAGAATAAAAATCCGATAAGATAAGCTTTTGTATAAAAGTAGAAGAATGATATCGTTTCCGGATAAAATGTATACAGTCAGAGTGGGGCTGTCTCGTTAAGATTATTTTAGACTTTTAAGAAAAATCTTAATGTGACAGTTCCTTTTTGTTATGATAGTATCATGGTAAAGAATTATTATAAGGAAGAAGTAAGTGCCTAAAGGGCAGATATAGAAGGGAATGCATGATTTGTATGGAACAAAAGGTGTTTAATATACAGGAAGAGTTAAAAAAACTGCCGGATAAACCGGGAGTATATATTATGCATGATAAAAATGACAGTATTATCTATGTGGGAAAAGCTATAATTTTGAAAAACCGGGTGCGTTCTTATTTTAGGGAAAGTGCAAACCACAGTCCGAAAATCGCGAAAATGGTCAGTCTTGTGGAACGGTTTGAATATATTGTAACTGACTCGGAGTTAGAAGCACTGGTGTTAGAAAATAATTTAATTAAAGAGCACAGACCAAAATATAACACCATGCTCAAGGATGATAAAACTTATCCATATATCAAGGTAACTGTGGCAGAAGCTTATCCGAGGGTTCTGTTTTCCAGAGAAATGAAAAAGGACAAATCCAAGTATTTTGGTCCCTTTACCAGTGCCGGGGCGGTGAAGGATACCATAGAATTAATTAACAAATTATATAAATTAAGGACCTGTAACAGGAAGCTGCCAAAGGATGCAGGAAAAGAAAGACCCTGCTTAAATTACCATATCCACCAATGCAATGCTCCCTGCCAAAGCTTCGTAAGTCAGGAAGAATACAGAGGTCAGGTGGAGGAAGCCCTGGAATTCTTAAATGGAAATTATGGGAAAATATTAAATAAATTACAACAAAAAATGGAAACAGCCTCTGAAAAAATGGAATTTGAGGAGGCGGCATCCTGCAGGGATTTATTAAACAGTGTGAAGCAGGTGGCACAGAAGCAAAAAATTACGGATTCCGAGGGAGAGGACCGGGATGTCATTGCCTTTGCAAGGGAGGGAGAAGATGCGGTTGTACAGGTATTTTTTGTACGGAACGGAAGGCTGATTGGAAGAGAGCATTTCTATATGGCAAATGTGGCAGAAGAGCTGGAAAGCCAGATATTGTCCAGCTTTGTAAAACAATTTTATGCCGGAACCCCCTTTATCCCGAAGGAGCTTTTGCTGGCAGAAGAGCTGCCGGAGGGAGAGATTATCTCCCGGTGGCTTTCTGACAGAAAGGGAAGCAAAGTATGGCTTCGTTTCCCGAAGAAAGGTACCAAAGAAAGACTGGTGGATTTAGCCGCCAGAAATGCGGCGATGGTCTTAAGCCAGGACAGGGAAAGAATCAAGAGGGAAGAAGGAAGAACCATAGGAGCCGTAAAAGAAATTTCTGCCCTGTTGGGAATGGAATTTCTTACAAGGATGGAAGCTTTTGATATTTCTAATATCAGTGGTTTTGAAAATGTAGGTTCCATGGTTGTCTATGAAAAAGGAAAACCGAAAAAAAGTGACTACAGGAAATTTAAGATTAAATCCGTTGCGGGACCGGATGATTACGGGTGTATGAAAGAGGTTCTGACCCGCCGTTTTCTTCATGGAATGGAAGAAAGCCGGGAATTAAAAGAAAAGCAAATAGATGAACGGTATGGAAGCTTTACCAGATTTCCGGATTTATTATTAATGGATGGCGGAAAAGGTCAGGTAAATATTGCTTTGCAGGTTCTGGAGGAGCTGCATTTAGATATTCCGGTGTGCGGAATGGTAAAGGATGACAACCACAGAACCAGGGGGCTATATTACAGAAATGAGGAAATTCCCATTGACAGGCATTCGGAAGGGTTTAAACTGATTACCCGCATACAGGATGAAGCCCACAGGTTTGCCATTGAATACCACAGGTCACTTCGAAGCAAGGAACAGGTACATTCGGTACTTGACGATATTCCGGGAATCGGACCTGCAAGAAGAAAAGCATTGATGAAGGCATTTTCCAATATCGGGGATGTGAGAGAGGCAAGTGTGGAAGAATTGGCACAAATTCCAAATATTCCATGGAATATTGCTCAAGAAATCTATTCTTTTTTTCATGGTTCTGTGGTAAGATAAAAAAAATGGAAGAATTGGAGTAGGCATATGGCAGGGATTACGTTGACAAGAATCATTAAAAAAATGCAGTTAGAAAATCTGACACCGGAGATTCCGGTAAAGGGAATTAAGGTTACACAACCGGATATTAACAGACCGGCATTGCAGCTGGCAGGATATTTTGAACATTTTGAAGCGACCCGTTTGCAGATTATAGGCTTTGTGGAATATACTTATATGCAGGGCTTGTCTCTGGATCGGAAAAATGAAGTATATGAGCAATTACTTTCCTGCCCCATTCCCTGTATCGTTTTTTGCAGGGAGCTTCATCCTGATGAAGTGTTTTTAAAAAAAGCAATTGAAAAGGGTGTTCCTCTTCTGATGACGAAAAATGCTACTTCCGCATTTATGGCGGAAATCATAAGATGGATGAATGTAAAGCTTGCTCCCTGTATTTCAGTGCATGGAGTACTGGTAGACGTATATGGTGAGGGTGTACTGATTACCGGAGAAAGCGGTATTGGAAAATCCGAGGCGGCACTGGAATTAATCAAGAGAGGTCATCGTCTGGTTACGGATGATGTGGTGGAAATCCGCAAAGTCAGTGAAGAGACACTGATTGGAACCGCACCGGATATCACGAAGCACTTTATCGAGCTTCGGGGTATCGGAATTATTGATGTAAAAATGTTATTTGGTGTGTCCAGTGTAAAAGAAACGCAGAACATCGATCTGGTAATTCATCTGGAAGACTGGGACAAAGAAAAAGAATATGACCGTTTAGGCTTACAGGAAGAATATACGGAATACCTGGGAAATAAAGTTATTTGTCATAACATACCAATCCGGCCAGGGCGTAATCTGGCGGTAATCTGTGAATCTGCCGCGGTAAATCACCGTCAGAAGAAGATGGGATATAATGCGGCACAGGAGTTATATACACGAGTTCAGAATTCCTTAGCCAAGGGAAGAAATCAAGAGGACGAGGAAGAGTAGAAAAAGGGGTTGTTGCAAAATAGATGTTAGAAATCCTGATATTCGAAGCATATATTTACAACAACCCGTTTGTTTTTTTGATGTGCTGTAGCTGACAAGATTTAAAAAAGAAATAGGAGATGCCATGTATACAAGATTTTTGGAAGAGATATCCGGGTTTATGGAAAAAGAAGATATCAGAATAAATGAACCGATGAAAGAGCATACTTCTTTTCGCGTTGGAGGACCTGCGAAAGTATTTTTGACAGTACATGCAGAGGAAATTTTAAAAAAGATTTTAAGGGCATTAAACAGCTATGGGCTTGCCTGTTTTGTATTAGGAAACGGAAGCAATCTTCTGGTATCGGACTCGGGCTATGAGGGAGTCATGGTTTGTCTGGGAGAAGAGTTTGCACAGGTGGAAATTTCACAGACAAGGGTGAAAGCCGGAGCCGGGGCTTTTCTGGGAAAAGTGGCAAGAGGGGCTCTGGAAGCAGGACTTACGGGGCTGGAATTTGCAGCAGGGATTCCGGGAACCTTAGGCGGCGGCGTGGTCATGAATGCCGGAGCTTATGGCGGCGAAATCAGTCAGGTAATCACGGCAGTCCGGGTGATGGATGTAAATGGCGATATCCGTCAGATAGAAAAGAAAGATTTGCAGTTTGGATATCGGGAAAGTCTGTTTAAGCACTCTTCTTATGTAATCCTGGAAGTTTTTCTGAACCTGCAGGAGGGAAACAGGGAAGAGATTGAAGGCAGAATGAAAGAATATACGCAGGCTAGAATTGCGAAACAGCCCCTGGAGTACCCCAGTGCAGGAAGCACCTTTAAACGGCCGCAGGGGTATTATGCAGGGAAGCTGATTATGGATGCAGGTCTTAAAGGCTATATGGTGGGAGATGCACAGGTATCTGAAAAGCATTGTGGATTTGTGATTAACAAAGGAAATGCCAGTGCCGGGGATATTGTAACCTTAATGGAGGATGTGACCCGGAAGGTAAAGGAAAAGTTTGGCGTAGAACTGGAGCCGGAAGTGATTATCCTGTAAGAAGGAAAAAACGACAGCAGATAAAATGAGAGGGAACGTGATTCGGATGAGATTTGTGGTAGTTACGGGAATGAGCGGCGGAGGAAAAAGTACCGCCATGAAAATGCTAGAAGATATGGGGTTCTACTGCGTGGATAATCTACCCATATCCTTAATTGATAAATTTGCCAAGCTGGTTGCCACACCAGACACAGAACTGGAAAAGGTGGCATTAGGTCTTGACGTAAGAAGTGACCAGGATTTTCATCATGCGGAGTGTATGCTGGAGAAATTAAAGGAAAACGGATATCTGTTTGAGATTCTTTTTATGGATGCCAATGATAAAACGTTACTGAAAAGATACAAGGAAACCAGAAGGGTTCATCCCCTTTCTACCGAAGAAAATCCAAGAATTGAGGATGGCATCAAAAAAGAAAAGGAAATTTTATCCAGTATCAAGAAAAAATCGGATTATGTAATCGATACTTCTAAAATTCTTACCAGGGAACTGAAAGAAGAACTGGAAAGAATTTTTCTGAAAAACGAAGAGTATAATAGTCTTATGGTAAATATTATCTCTTTTGGTTTTAAGCATGGAATCCCTTCCGATGCGGATTTGGTGTTTGATGTAAGATTCTTACCCAATCCTTTTTATATTGATGAATTAAAGCATATTACCGGAAACGAAAAAGCGGTGCAGGATTATGTCATGAGCTTTCCCGAGGCGGGGGAATTTTTAAAGAAGCTGAAGGATATGCTGTTTTTTCTGATTCCCGGATATGTGAAAGAGGGAAAATATCAGCTGGTGATAGCCATCGGATGTACCGGAGGACAGCACAGAAGCGTGACGCTTGCCAATGCACTTTATCAGGAAATGAAGGACAAAGGTAATTATGGACTGAGTATCAGTCACAGAGATATTAAATAGAAAGAGAAGAAAGATGTCTTTTTCAGCAGATGTAAAAGAAGAATTAGGAAAATATGTAAGCAGTGCCCCCCACTGTCAGATTGCAGAGCTGGCAGCAATCCTTCACTATCAGGGGCATCTGATTCGAAAAGAAAATGGACAAATCTGCCTGCAGATTGTGACAGAAAATCCCGCAGTTCTTAGAAAAAGCTTTACAATATTGAATAAAGCATTTAATATAGAGACGGCAGAAATGGAACAGGAGAGCATAAAAAGCCATAAAAACTCGGTATATACGATTACTATCGAGAAAGAAAAGGATATCATGGAGCTTTTTTCTGCCATTAAATTAATGGATGATAATGGAGTGCTTCATGATTTAAGGGATTGTGTCAATGCCGGGATTTTAAAGCAGTATTGCTGCAGGAGGGCTTTTATGCGAGGGGCATTTTTGTGTATCGGCTCGATGAGTGACCCGAAAAAGGGGTATCATCTGGAGCTGGTATGTAATAATGAACCTCAGGCAAAGCAGATTCAGGAGATTTTAGTTTCTTTAAAGCTGGATGCGAAAATAATCCTGCGGAAAAAATATTACGTGGTTTATTTAAAAGAAGGTTCCCATATTGTGGATTTTCTGGGAATCTGTAAGGCTCATGTTTCATTGATGGAGTTAGAAAATCTTCGGATTGTAAAAGAAATGCGTAATGCGATTAACCGGAAAGTGAATTGCGAAACTGCTAATATTGCAAAAACGGTGAATGCTTCCGCAAAACAGATTGAAGATATCATATACATACGGGATTATGTAGGCTTTTCCAGGCTGCCGTTAAATTTAAGACAGATGGCAGAGGTACGGCTGGAACATCCGGAGGCTACCTTAAAGGAATTGGGAAAATATCTTAGTCCCCCGGTAGGAAAGTCGGGGGTAAATCACAGATTGCGGAAATTAAGCGAAATAGCAGATGACAATAGAAGATGATAGAAGGAGGAGTAAATTATGAGAAAGGAATTAGTGGTTCAGCTTGCAGGCGGGCTGGAAGCAAGACCCATTGCAGTCTTAGTACAGGTTGCAAGCCAGTTTGAAAGTGCGGTCTATGTGGAAGCAGATGGAAAAAGGGTGAATGCAAAAAGTATTATGGGTATGATGACACTGGCTTTAAGGGCCGGAGAAAAATTAGTGGTGGAAGCAGCCGGAGAAGATGAAGAAGAGGCGGTTGCTGCCATTGAAAAATATATCAGCGGACAAGAAATGTAAAAAATCACGTTGGGTGTTCCTTTTTTTTCAAGAATGGGTTATACTACTCGTGAACAAAAAAATATAAATGGAGGAATTTGAAAATGTTAGTATCAGCTAAAGAAATGCTTGACAAAGCAAAAGCCGGCCACTATGCAGTTGGACAGTTTAACATTAACAACCTTGAATGGACAAAAGCAATCCTTTTAACAGCACAGGAATGCAACTCTCCTGTTATCTTAGGTGTATCTGAAGGTGCAGGAAAATACATGACAGGTTACAAAACCATCGTTGGTATGGTAAATGGTATGATTGAAGAATTAGGAATTACCGTTCCTGTAGCCCTTCACTTAGACCATGGTTCTTATGACCACTGCTACAAATGTATCGAAGCAGGATTTTCTTCTGTAATGTTTGACGGTTCTCACTTCTCTATCGAAGAGAACGTAGAAAAAACAAAAGAAATCGTTGCAGCAGCTCATGCAAAAGGAGTTTCCGTAGAAGCAGAAGTTGGTTCTATCGGTGGTGAAGAAGACGGTGTTGTAGGTATGGGTGAAT
>CAZDAT010000079.1:0-9702 GCA_964503695.1 uncultured Lachnospiraceae bacterium | reverse complement strand
AGGTGGCAGACATGAAAAAAACGATTATTACAGTAGTAGGAAAAGATACGGTAGGGATTACGGCTAAAGTATGTGTTTATCTTGCAGAAAATAATATCAATATTTTAGATATTTCACAGACCATAGTTCAGGATTATTTTAATATGATGATGATTGTTGACAGAACCAAAAGCAAAAAGCACTTTAAGGAAACGGCAGAAGAGCTTGAAAAACTGGGGGAAGAGATTGGCGTTATTATCAAATGTCAGAGAGAAGATATTTTTAACAGTATGCACAGAATTTAACATTTGCCGTTAGGGCAGGTCATGTGCTGTGAAAGAATGTCACAGATGCAAAAAAATCTTAAAATCAAAAAAGAAATAAGAAAGGCATGATATCATGTTAAATATACTGGAAGTAGCTGAAACAAATAAAATGATTGAAAAAGAAAATCTGGATGTAAGAACCATTACTCTGGGGATTAGCCTGCTGGATTGTATCGATTCTGATTTGCATTCCTTAAATGAAAAAATTTATAATAAAATTTATGAAGCCGCAAAGGATTTGGTACAGATTGGGGATGATATTGGAAAAGAATTTGGGATTCCGATTGTAAATAAAAGAATTTCTGTCACCCCCATAGCCCTCATTGGAGGAACGGCCTGTAAAACCAGCTCGGATTTTGTAACCATAGCCGAAACCTTAGATAAAGCAGCCAAAAAAGTAGGTGTGAATTTTATCGGCGGTTATTCGGCACTGGTATCCAAAGGAATGACCAGGGCGGATGAATTATTGATTCGTTCCATACCGGAGGCTCTGGCAAAGACAGAGAGGGTATGCAGCTCTGTAAACCTTGGCTCCACCAAAACCGGAATTAATATGGATGCAGTGCGTCTCATGGGTGAGATTGTAAAAGAAACGGCAATGGCAACTAAAGAAAAGGATTCTCTGGGATGTGCAAAGTTAGTGGTATTCTGCAATGCACCGGATGACAATCCTTTTATGGCAGGAGCCTTTCATGGAGTTACGGAAGCTGATTATGTGATTAATGTAGGTGTCAGCGGACCGGGGGTAGTAAAAACAGCCCTTGAAAAGGTGCGGGGAGAAAGTTTTGAGGTTATGTGTGAAACCATTAAAAAGACAGCTTTTAAGGTTACCCGCGTAGGACAGTTAGTGGCAAAAGAGGCTTCCCGGCGGATGGGAGTTCCTTTTGGAATTGTAGACTTGTCTTTGGCACCCACTCCGGCAGTGGGAGATTCTGTTGCAGATATTTTGTGTGAAATGGGTCTGGAATATGCCGGTGCACCGGGAACCACAGCCGCCCTTGCCATTTTAAATGACCAGGTTAAAAAAGGCGGTGTTATGGCATCCTCGTATGTAGGCGGTTTAAGCGGAGCCTTTATTCCGGTAAGTGAAGACCAGGGAATGATTCAGGCAGTGACGGCAGGAGCACTGACGTTAGAAAAATTAGAGGCAATGACCTGTGTATGCTCTGTGGGACTGGATATGATTGCTATTCCCGGTGACACCAGGTCTTCCACTATTTCCGGCATTATTGCGGATGAACTTGCCATTGGAATGATTAATCAGAAAACAACTGCTGTCCGTATCATTCCGGTAATCGGCAAAGACGTGGGAGAGGTGGTAGAGTTTGGCGGACTCCTGGGATATGCACCGATTATGCCTGTGAACACATTTTCCTGCGAGGAATTTGTAAACCGGAAAGGAAGAATCCCGGCTCCCATACATAGTTTTAAAAATTAAGAAAAATTTCTATAAAAATAAAAAAGGAGATTACTATATGAAGTATAGAAGAACACCAATAGAAGCTGAGATTGTAAAATACGAAGCAGGAAAAGGGATTGAAGACGGAGTGGAATTGTTGTCTGATGTGGTTACTAAGGGCTGGATAATTACGGACTTTCTTGTTAAGATTACAAGGGAAGACGGAACTATCGTATGTCCATATGTCAAAAACCGCAGAGGCCGTACCTTTATCGGCGAAGGAGATTATGTGATTATGGAAGCAGACGGAACGAAGCATGTCTGTGGTGCAGACAAGGTATGGTCACGTTTTGAAGAAATAAAATAAAGGGTTTGTAGTTTTTATCATGAGAAGAAGTGTTGAAGAAATCCTTGCAGGATTAGATGAACTGTTTGAACGGCAACAGATGGCAGAGGTAGAGCCATATTTACAAAAAGCCCTGCAGGAAGCCATGGAAGGGGAAGAATATTCCTTAGTTATCACCATTGTAAATGAATTAATCGGATTTTACAGAGATACCAGTCAATATGAAAAAGCGATTTTTTATTGTGAGCAGATACTTGAACTTATGAAAAGGCTGGGACTTAAGGGAAGTATTCCTTATGCCACCACCTGTTTAAATGCCGCCAATGCATACCGGGCTGCAGGAATGTGGGAACAGTCCCTGAAGCTGTATGAGTGTGTAAAAAATATCTATGACAGTCTGCTTTTGCCTGCCGACGATTTGTTTGCCAGCTATTATAATAATCTTAGCCTGCTTTACCAGGAAATGGAAGAGTTTGAACAGGCGGCAGATTGCTTAAAAAAAGCATTAAGTATTATGGAAATGTCAGATGATGAGATAAAAATTGCCATTACCTGTTCGAATCTTGCGGCTTCTTTATTAAGAACCGGAAAAAGACAGGAAGCAGAACGATACTTAAATCGTGCTCTTAAGATATTTATAGAAGATGGAGAACGGGATTTTCATTATGGAGCGGCATTGTCCGTGATGGGTGAGCTTCTGTTTTTGAAATCAGATTATGAAAACTCCTATCGATTTTATCAGAAAGCTTTAAAGGAACTGGAAAAGCATGTAGGAAAGACAGAATATTATTATCGAACTTTAGACAATCTGGAGCAGGTTGAAAAGGCATGGAAAGCACAGGAAAACCCAAAGTCCGTAGAAAAAGACGGCAGACAAACTGGCAAAAGAACCACAGGACAGGAACTGTTTGAAGATTTTTATTATGAATATGGCAAACCCATGCTGGAAAGGAAGTTTCCTGCATTTTTAGATAAAATTGCCATTGGTAAGGTGGGAGAGGGTTCTGAGTGCTTTGGTTTTGATGATGAAATATCCAAAGACCATGATTTTGGTCCCGGCTTTTGTATGTGGGTGACAAAGGAAACCTATGAACAGATTGGTACTTTTTTGCAGGCAGAGTATGATAAATTACCCCGGACTTTTCGCGGTGTTACCAGAAAAGATATGGAAACGGGAAAAGGCAGGGTAGGTGTCTGTATTATTTCGGATTTTTATCAGAGAATCTTAGGTATAAACAGGGCACCGGAAACCATGCAGGAATGGCAGAATGTGGAGGAATCCGCCCTTGCCGCGGCTGTGAATGGCTGGGTATTAAAGGATGAGGAGGGGATTTTTTCAAAAATCAGGGATGACATTCTTTCCTATTATCCCGACGAAATATGGAAGGCAAAGCTTGCCCAATGCCTATATACCATATCCCAAAACGGACAATATAACTATGGCAGAATGGCAAAAAGAGGTGATGTCGTAACTTCGGAACAGTGCCGCAGTGGGTTTATAAAAAGTGTGATGGAATTAATCTATTTACTGAATCGTTCCTACGCACCTTATTATAAATGGATGTTTCGGGGAATGGAAGATTTAAATGAATTTGGAATTTCCCAAAAGCTGCAGGAACTGGTTCTTCTTCCGGTTACGGAAATAAAAGCAAATGAACAAAAAATGGAAGATATCTGTGTGGAAGTATTGGAATGGATGGAAAAGCTTGGCATTCTGGTTCAAAATCCGAAGACCACCTATCTGGAACACTATATCGGACAGGTACTTTCCATGGATATGGAAAAGGTAAAAGCTAAAATACAAAAAATGTCTTGTAAGAAAGAGGAAGAGCAAAGTATGAAGGGTGAAGATAAAGAGACAGAAGCAACGGAAAAGGAACGTCTGGCAGAACAGCTTGTAGCCCTGGAATGGAAGAATTTTGACAAGGTAGAAAATGAGGGTGGCAGAGCAGACTGTCAGGATGACTGGGGAA
The DNA here is from genome assembly GCA_964503695.1 of uncultured Lachnospiraceae bacterium. Lineage (GTDB taxonomy): Bacteria > Bacillota > Clostridia > Lachnospirales > Lachnospiraceae > SFDP01. Next base: position 5,679 of record CAZDAT010000079.1, on the reverse strand, counting down.
CCTTTTCCATCATGCGGACCAGTCAGTATCTTACCTGGACCAAAGAAATGCTTTTAAGCTACATTCAGGATTTTGAAGATGCCATGGCACAGGGCTGGAATCTGATTACGGAAAAATACGGCAGAATGATGGAGTCAACTGCCCCGGAGAGATTTGCGAAGATAAGAAGTAAGCTTCCTGTTTTGGCAGAAGAAAAGAAAGAAATCATAGAAGAAATCGTAAAAATCCAGGTGGCATGGATGGAAGAGTTTGCCAGTGAATACCCTCACATGGCAGGAAACAGCCGTGTAATTCATACCAGTGAAGATACGCCATTTTCCACTTCTTTTGAAACGTATTTGAGAGGGGAAATGGGAACATATTCTGACCGGACACTGGATTTGTATGGCAGGTTTATTGTGTCTTATTTACAGCAGGGCAGGAATCTGACTAAGGAAATTATGACAAATACGGCACTTTTATATGGATATGAAAGCCTGGACAGGGCAGAAGAACTGCTTTCGAAAGCATAAAAAATGCCTGTTTAAAGCATTCCTTTGATGGGGAAATCTAAAAATAAAAAGCTGTGATGCTTTTAGGTTTGTAAATATGCATCACAGCCTTTTTTATTTTATTTTTTAATATCTGTTACATCTTATTAGCAACCAAAGTTAAAGAAATTACAAAAATTAGTAAATAACTTGGAGCAGCTATTGAAAATAAACGTCATAGTTTTGTCCTCCTTATTTTTATTTGTCTTAGCTAAGTACAAACTGATTGTAACAATTTCGTAACAATTACACAATAGGAGATAATTGGAAAAAAGTATCTTCATTTTTTATTGGCAGGAACGTACGTTCGTGGTATAATTGTTTTGAAGATGAATGATAATTAAGACAGCATTAAAATGCAGGTATTCTGTTAAGTTTGATTTTAAGCAAATGAAAATAAAAGGTAAAGGCAGGATATATGAATCAGAAAACATATGTAGCGATAGATTTGAAATCTTTTTATGCTTCTGTTGAATGCAGGGAGAGAGGGCTTAATCCCTTGACTACAAATCTGGTAGTGGCAGATGCAGCCAGAACACCGAAGACCATCTGTCTTGCCGTTTCTCCATCCTTAAAGCAGTATGGTATTCCGGGCAGACCAAGGTTATTTGAAGTCATCCAGAAGATACATGAAATAAATCAGCTTCGCCTTGGAAAAATACCAGGACACAAATTTGTGGGAAAATCTTATCAGGAGGAGGAATTAAGAGAAAACCGTCTGTTGGAAATTGATTATATTACGGCACCGCCGCAGATGGCTCATTATATGGAGTGGAGCACCAGAATTTATAATATTTATTTAAAATATGCGGCACCGGAGGATATTCATGTCTATTCCATTGATGAAGTGTTTATTGATATTACATCTTATCTGAAAGCAAGCGGTCTTTCTCCCTATTCCTATACGAAAAAAATCATACAGGAGGTATATTCTGCTACGGGAATTACGGCGACGGCAGGGATTGGAACGAATCTGTATTTGTGTAAAGTGGCAATGGACATTCTGGCGAAAAAAACAAAACCGGATGAAGATGGCGTTAGAATAGCCTGTCTGGATGAAATTTCTTACAGGGAAAAGCTTTGGAATCACAGACCGCTTACGGATTTTTGGCGTGTAGGGCATGGATATGCCAAGAAGCTGGAAGAAAACGGAATTTTCACCATGGGGGATGTGGCAATATGTTCCCTTGGGAAAAAGAATGAATATCATAATGAAGATTTGCTGTATAAATTGTTTGGAATTAATGCCCAGTTGCTGATTGACCACGCATGGGGATGGGAGCCCTGCAGCATGGCAGATGTGAAAGCATATAAGCCGGAAAGTAACAGTCTCGGTTCGGGACAGGTATTGCAGTGCCCCTATTCCTTTGAAAAAGCACGACTGATTGTGATGGAAATGACGGATTTACTGGTTTTGGATTTGGTAGAAAAGGGTCTGGTAACAGACCAGATGGTATTAACCATAGGGTATGATATTGAAAATCTGGATAAAACGTCAAAAAAGCTTCCATATAAGGGCGAAGTGACAACAGACCGTTATGGAAGAAAAATTCCAAAGCATGCACATGGAACTGCCAATCTGCCGGAAAAGACTTCCTCGACCAAAATTATTATGAATGCTGTGATGGAATTATATGACAGAATTGTAAATCCCGGATTACTGGTAAGAAGAGTCACACTGACAGCAAACAAAGTAGTAGATGAAAGATGTGTTAAGCGGGAAACCTCCTATGAACAGATGGAACTTTTTACGGATTATAATGTAAAGGAACAAAGAAAGCAGGAAAAACAAGAAGAGCTCAAGCGGGAAAAACAGATGCAGATGGCGGTACTGGAGATAAAGAAAAGGTTTGGGAAAAATGCCATTTTAAAAGGCATGAATCTTAAGGAGGGTGCCACCACCATGGAAAGAAACCGACAGATAGGAGGGCACAAGGCATAGAAAGCAGAAATAAGTGTAACAGCCCTATTGTATTGTGAGAATTGACAATTTTTATAAAAAGAAAGATGGTGGAAAATGTATGGCTTTAGAAAAATATAATAATATTCTTTATCAGCCCCATCCTGTATCAGCAAATCATCCACAGATGCCGATAGCAGACAGGGCAGCACAGTTTTCACCGTTTGCCGCCCTGACAGGATATGAAGCAGCCATTGAAGAGTCCAGACGGCTGACAGAGCGTAAGAAGGAACTGGAGGAAGAAGGAAAAGACAGTTTAAACAGAAAGCTGCAATTCCTTTTGGAGCACATAAATGAGAAACCCGTTATTACAGCAATGTATTTTCAGCCGGATATAAAAAAAGCCGGAGGAAAATATCTTACCATAACCGGAAAGATAAAAAAGATAGAAGCCTGGGAGCAATGTATTGTAATGGAAGATGGAAATAAGATTCCGATGGAATCTCTTTATGAATTAGATGTACCGGTCGCTATCGAAGCACTTTCTTATCCAGTTATGAAATTTGTACAAAACTGATTAGATAGTTGAGAGTTTTATAATTACCTAAAAAAGATGAAGGAGTGAATGAAAACAAAATGAGTACGAAAATCAGAGTGATGAAAATAGAAGATAAACCGGAAGTGATGGAAATGATGCAGGTATTTTATACATCGGATGCGGTATTTACAAATGGTTCGCAGGAAATATTTGAAAGGGATATTGAAAACTGCATAAATGGAAATCCTTATTTGGAAGGCTATATTTTTGAAAATGAAGGTGAAATTCAAGGATATGGTATGCTTGCAAAGAGCTTTTCGACAGAGTTTGGAAAGCCCTGTATCTGGCTGGAAGATATCTATATTAAAGAGAAATTCTGCGGTCAGGGAATCGGTAGCCATTTTCTGGATTTTGTGGAGCAAAAATATCCTGATTCCGTATTGCGTTTGGAGGCAGAAGAAGAAAATGAAAGGGCAGTCCATGTATATAAAAAATGCGGCTATGAAGTCCTTCCTTATATGGAAATGAAAAAGGAGATTTAAGAAAGTCTAAGCTTTTTGATAAAAGGCTTGAGTTTTGAAATCAGATATTGAAAAAAAATATTCAAAATGCAGTTGAAAAGAAATTGTTACTGTGTTAATATGGTTATAGAATTCCTCTGCCAGACAGGAGGAATATAGATGAACAGTAAAAAACTAAAAGATTTAACCATACGTGATAACTTTATGTTTGCAGCGGTAATGATGGAAGAGGAGAACTGCAAGCCTTTTTTGGAAATGTTGCTGGGCATAAAGATAGCACATGTGAAAGTAAGCTACGAAAAAAGCATCGTCTACCATCCGGAATGTAAAGGAGTCCGCATGGATGTATTTGCAAAAGATGAGAATAATACTCGTTATGACATAGAAATGCAGGTACAGAGGGAAAATTTACCTAAGAGGGCAAGGTATTACCAGAGCCAGATGGATATGGAATTACTTGCCAGGGGGCATGGTTACGAAGAATTACCCAATACCTATGTCATATTTATCTGTGATTTTGACCCATTCGGGGAGAATCGGTATAAATACACTTTTGAAAACTGCTGTGTGGAAAAGCAGTCCTTAAGTGCCGAAGACGGAAAGAAAAGTATTTTCTTAAATACCCATGGAACAAATGGAGAAGAAACCCCGGAGGAAATAGTAAAGTTTTTGGAGTTTGTAAGAAAAAACACCCCGGAAGATAAGACAGATTATGACGATGCTTACGTAAAACAGCTTCAGAAAGCCATGGAAAAAGTAAAGCTAAGCAGGGAAATGGAGAGTCGGTACATGTATTTGGAAGAGATGATTCGCTTAGAAAGAAAAGATGCTAAAGAAGAGGGAAGACAAGAAGGTGAAATGGTTGCTCATAGAGAAAATATTCTTGAAATTCTGGAAGATTTAGGTACTGTTTCCGAAAAACTTCATAGCCGTATCCTGTCTGAAACAGATATACAGGTTTTAAAGCAGATGCTTAAACTTGCTGCAAAAGCTGACACCATGGAAGAGTTTGAAGAAGCAGTATCGAATCTATAACGTGTCAGGAAAATGAATTTGTGAAAACAAAAACAAATCCATATGGGACTATATAAGATAGTCCTGTGTCAAGAAACCATGAATAACAGAATGGAAGTATTCTGTGTGAGAGATAAACACGGAAGAAAATATTCTGTATCAAAAAACAAATCAGATTTACACCGACAGAGGAATTCTAACTTTATAATCACAATTTGTAAATGTTACACTATCTATTACTAATGAAATAAAAGTAAAAAGCTAATGTATCAGAAAATTCCATAAAATATCCTTTTGGCTGAATGAAAATATCTATCGGAAAAACAATTTTTAATTGAAAATGAAGCTTTTTTATAATGCAAAAAGTTGACGTAATTAAAAATAGAGACAAAAAAAGTTGAAAAAATTTTGACACAATTCTGCAAAGCCTTATATTTAAAGGCTTTCGAGGCATATTAAAAATTATGAAAAAAGAAAAATGTAACTCACTGTACATTGAGTTACATTTTTCTTGATAATTATAATATCGGCACAAAATTAAGATACTTTATACCTTAATTAAAAATAAATTAAAACTAATTTATGTAATGGAAAATGACAATAAAAAGTGAGTATTCGTACAATTACGTAATTGTGAGAAAATAGACGAATTAAAAATAATTTTAAATATTAAAAAACATTAAAAATCACTGTTTTTTGAAAAATTTATTTTCGAAACAGTGGTCTTTTTTTGTCAAAATGTAACTCAATGTACAGTGAGTTACGTTTTCCCTACAAAAACATAAGGAAATGCAGGAAATTCAAGGAGGAAAAGCCATGCTTCGTATGTCAGTGAAAAAAGAGGAGTATTTATTGATTGGAGATGACATTAAAATTGTGTTTTTAGGATGTAGTGGAGGGCAGAGCAAAATCATGGTGGAAGCCCCGAAAAACGTGAATATCGTAAGAAGCAGAGCTGTTGAAAAACGCATTCAGGACCCGGAGCTTTTAGCGAAGATGCCAAAGTATTATTCGGAAAGCAAAAAAAATGAGGAGAATAAGAAAAAAACTTCGATGGTAGTTGAAACTAACTAAAAGGCGTAAAAACGGTAAAAAACCGAAATCCTAGGCAAGGTTTTTACATAAAGCCGATTAAAAACGGCAAAAAAAAGACTTAAAAAACGAGAAAAGTGCACT
>CAZDAT010000078.1:0-9878 GCA_964503695.1 uncultured Lachnospiraceae bacterium | reverse complement strand
GACCCACGCATACCAAGAAATATATCTGAATAAGGTACAATCAATTTTGGGAGATGCCTTTGAGTATGCCATCAATACTTGTGGTATATCGGGTAATGATTTTATAAAACTGTTTTTGGTAAGTTCAATCAGCCGTTGTATGGAAAATGGTGAACCGAGTTTTATTGCTGGAAAAAGCGGAATAGAAATTGTTCGTGAAATTATTTTTGAAACAACAGGAAAAGAAGTTACAAAGGAACCTGAGGAACATTTTGGCCGTTCTAAAGAATATTGGATTGGTTTTGCGGTTGCCTATTACCAATGGTATTCGTCAAGAAAGTATAGTGAGATTTTCAGGGCAGTTTCTTTTGAAGATTTCAGACACATGTATACTACACTTCATGAGGCTGATATTTCCAAATTTGTGGATATTGTAGATGCCCGCATCAAAGAATATTTTAAAGATACTAACTTAAAACGACTTCGTGTGCTGTATGGCTGTACGCAGGCGGAACTTGCACAAAAATCAGGTGTAAGTCTCCGGTCTATTCAGATGTACGAACAGCGTAACAAGGATATTAATAAAGCAAGTGTTGAAACCATATATCGGCTTTCAAAAACACTTGGATGTACAATGGAGGATTTAATAGAAAAGTAAATTACGAACCTGTATGTGCCCCTTCTTTACTTATTTAAACACAAGCATAATACTAAGCACACCATCTAAATACGCAGCTTCAATACTTCCGCCCATCTGTCCGGTAAGAATCTTGGCTATGGATAACCCAAGTCCCGTAGAATTACGGCTTGTGGAGACCGTATAGAAGCGGTCGAAAAGCCTGCTGACCATGACGGCATTCAGACTATGTGCGGTGTTGGAAAAAGTAATACAGCCGTTTTCATCCATCGTCACGATAAAATCACCGTCGGAATATTTTATGGCATTGTTTATGATATTGGAAAAGATACGGTTAAGGGCACTTTTGTCCAGAGTAACCCAGACAGCTTCCGGGGGCAGGGCAATCTGCGGCTGTATCTTCTTTTTTTGCATAAGGGCATAAAAGGACAGAAGACTTTCCTCTAATACCCGAACCAAATTTAAAGGTTCGGGATTTAAAGCAGGAGAAGAAGTAATGATGCTGTAGAGAAATAGTTCTTCTGTCAGATTTTTTAATACCTCTGTCCGGTTTCGTATCCGGGAGAGATAGTGGGTAGTGGTTTGTGTTTTTTCTTCTTTTTCCAGTAAATCAAGATAACCGTTGATTGCCGTAAGAGGTGTCCGCAGGTCATGGGACATATTGGCAACCGCTTCTTTTAATTCCAAATCCCCCTGATGGTAACGGTGACGCTTCTTTTTAAGAAGCTCTAATTCCTGATTGATTCCCGATGCCAGCCTTCGCATACAAGTGTCCCTGGAGGAAATGTCAATAAGGGTATTGGTATCTGCTGTTAATTTTTCATGAAAAGCTTCTAGAATCTCTATGGCAGATTTTCGTAGAAAATAAATCTTTGCAGACAGTGCAAAGATAATGATAAGTAACATTGCGATGATTAACAGCAGATATTCCATAAGTTAAATCTCCTTATTTAATGTCTTTTCTGGCAAAAAGCCAATATCCAAGCCCGGTAATGCTAACAATCAGTGCAAGGGAAATAAATGGCCAGTAAACCATGGATGTAAGCTCCATGGACTGAACCTTAAGCATCTGACCGCTGGGAAGTATATTATAAATCAGTTCATATATAGTACGCTTCATACCGCTTATATAGGAAGGATTGGGAATCAGATTCCCATATTTTATTCCGTCTGCATCAATGGAAATATTCTCATATATCATTTCAGATGCATACAGCCTGCTCTGGATAAAATTTGCCGCCATTGTAAGGATATAGGCTAGCAGGATGGAACTGATGGCAGCAGTGGATTTGCCGGAACAGTTCATGGAGATTGCAGCAAATAAAACAGTAAAAACAACCATGGCAAGAAACAGCGATAACATAATCCACAGAAGCTTTGATGCGGATATGGTAAAATTACCAAACAGGGAATATCCAATCGCAAAGCTTAAAATCCCATGCAAAAACATAATCAGAATCGTGTTGAAAACCTGGGGAAGCAGGATGGAAAAATAAGCTTCACTCCGGGTATGACCGACAATCAGCTTGTTACGTAACGTGCCATCCGAGTATTCGGTTCCGATGAGGATGCTGGTGCAGATGGCAGGAAACATACATAAAATCTGATAAATGTGAAAAAATACATTCTCAAGATTCAGCCGGTTTTCTGATAACTGGTATGCTTCATTATAATTGGCAAAAATAATCCATATGGAAAGAATGGCACAGGTAACCAGCTCCAGCCAGAATATTTTTGCTTTAAAGAGTCTGTGGGTATTGGCAGTCAATAGTTTACGCATGAATGTCACCTCCAATCATGGAAAGATAGTAGCTTTCCAGACTTTCGTCTTTTTCCTGTATGGAAAGAACTTCACAGTTTTCTTTTGCCAGTGCCACGGTAAGCTCCGTAACTTTTATTTTGGCAAAAATATCCGCAGCAGAAGCGGAGAGAATCTTATATTCCAGATTTAAGGAATCAAGCACATGGGCGAGAATGGAAGTATCACTGACCTCTATATGGATGCATTTGCGGCAGGCTGCTTCCAGTTCCTTTGCACTAAATTCCTTTATCATGTGTCCGTTGTCAATGACACCGTAGTGTGTAGCCAGTCTGGAAAGTTCATCCAGAATATGGCTGGAAATAAGAACGGTAATCTGGCGTTCTTTATTTAAGGCAAGAATCAGCTCACGTATTTCCACAATGCCCTGCGGGTCCAGTCCGTTTACAGGCTCGTCAAGCACGAGAAAATCAGGGTCACCTGCCAGGGCAATGGCAATGCCAAGCCGCTGTTTCATGCCAAGGGAAAAGTTTTTGGCTTTTTTATTCCCGGTATTTTCAAGCCCCACAAGCTTTAAAAGCTCGGGGATTCCATCAAAGGAAGGAAGTCCGAGAATAAGATACTGCTGTTTTAAGTTATCCTCAGCCGTCATGTCCATATAGATGGATGGAGTCTCCACCACAGCACCCATGCGGCGGCGTGCTTTCACAATATCCCTGCTGTCATTTCGGATGCCGTACAGGGTAAAGAAACCGGAAGTGGGTTTTTGTAATCCGCAGATTAAGCGGATGAGAGTAGTTTTTCCTGCCCCGTTTTTTCCGACAAAGCCGTAGATGGCTCCTTTGGGAACGTTCATGGAAAGAGAGTTCAGAGCCTGAAAATTTTTATACTTTTTTGTCAGGCAGTCTGTTTGTAAAATGTAGTCCATACAATAATCCTCCTTTTTAAGACTTAAAATTACACCATGGATTCAGAAGGTAAGGAATTTGTATCGCCTTAGCTCTGAATGACTATAGTATAGAAAAGAAAAGTCAAGAAACAGGTCAGAAAAAACGTCAAGATTTCGTCAAGTTTTTTGAAAGACTCAAAGATTTTGATTAGAGAGCTTAAACCCGATTCCCCATACGGTTTCGATGTAATCTGTGCCATTTACCTCCTGCATTTTTCTTCGCAGGTTGCTGATATGTTGTTTTAAGGAACGTTCGGTGCAGTCAGGCGTATCTAAGCTGAGGCGGTCAAGAAGGACACTTTTTGCAATGACCTGTCTGGGGTTATCCATTAAAATCTTAAGGATGGCATATTCTGTCCGGGTCAGCTTTATGTTCTGTCCGCAAATTTCCAAAGAAAAGGATGCGGTATCCAGGGTTAAATCGCCAAAAGAAAGGCGGCTGTCATTTTCGGATTGTCTGCTTTTACGAAGCTGGACAGATATACGTGCCAGCAATTCATCTGTGTCAAAGGGCTTTGTCATATAATCGGCGGCACCGCCAAGCAAAAGGGAAACCTTGTCATGAACATCCGTCCGGGCACTTAAAACAATCACCGGAATAGTTTGAATGTGAGATAAAACTTCTTCACCGGAGAGCCCCGGAAGCATTAAGTCCAGTAAAATTAAATCCGGCCTGCTGCTGGAAAGAAGATATAATGCTTCGGTACCGGAATAGGCACGGATTACATGATAATGTTCTCTGGTCAGTATTGTAAAAAGCATATCCTGAATATGTATGTCGTCATCTATGATTGCAATGGTTGCCATAAGCTTTACCTCCGTTTTTTGGGAATATTTTTTATTTTATCATTGCGGCCATAAATTTTCAACGAAGACAGCAAAAAGGCAGAAAAAGGCAGAGAAACAGGTGGTGCCGTATATGTATAATTATTCCTTTCAAACTTCATTTTCCTAAAGAAAAGAAGAAAAATCTAAAAAAAATATAAAATCGTAAAAAAAGGACTTGAAATCCGGGGGGGGGTGTGTGATAATATCGTCATGTAATTTGATTGATGATAAAACACATAAGATATTGCATAAAAATGCAGGAGAGGGAGAACAGAAGATGAACATAGGAACTAAATTAAAAGATGTAAAGGTTGAAGGTAAGCTCAAGGTATATCGTACCTGTATGATGGCACTGATTGTTGCCATTGGTGTGGTGTCGATTATCTTAGGTCTGGTAATGAATTCCAGGGTAAAAGAGATTACGGATGTCTGGTCTCCTTCGTTATCTTGTGTGCAGGAGCTTGACGTACTTACTTCTGACTATCGTCTGAAACAGTATGGTCATTTGGTAGCAGTAGATTCCGCAACCATGACAAGCTATGAAGCAGAACTGGAAAGCATCAACCAGCAGATCGAAGACGTTAGTGCCAGCTTCAAAAAGCTGATTTCCACAGAAAAAGAAATGGCTATCTATAATGAAATTCATGAAAAATGGGCTCTTTATAAAGAAGAGTCAGAAGATATCCTTAAGTTAAGCCGACAGGGAAAAACAGAAGAAGCCGGCGAACTTATGGTTGCAGAAGTTTATGATACCTTCAAGGATTTTAATAACAGCTTCGCAGAATTACAGTCTTATGAAAACCAGGAGCTTACAGCGGCTAAGAATGTAGTAACTACCGTTACGGTTCTTATGATTGTAAGTATCATTGCCCTGACTGTAGTTGCCATTGTTCTTGCAACGGCAATCGGCGTATCCATTGGTAAGATGATTACAGAACCGGTATCTCAGATTGAAGAAGCAATTACAAGCATGAGAGAAGGAGATTTCTCCAAGGTAGATGTACTGGCATATGAATCTGATGATGAATTAGGTATTATTGTAAAGAAATTAAGGGAAGCATTAATTAATTTAACTGCTTATGTAGTTGAAATTTCAGAAGAATTAAAACGAATTGCAAAAGGTGATTTGACAAGAAATGGTGATGAGATTACCAACTTCCTGGGTGAATTTTCCAGCATCAAGGAATCACTTTTATACATATTGAAGAGATTTAACAGCACCTTGACGGAGATTCAGGAATCCTCCGAATCCGTAGCAGGTGATGCAGAAAACATTGCTTCCGCATCCCAGTCACTTTCCGAGGGTGCCAACGAACAGGCAAGTGCAGTAGAAGAGCTTACAGCAACCGTAACTACAGTATCTAATCTGGCAGGAGAGAGTGCAAAAGCAACACAGGATGCTTATAATCAGGTGAAGATATCTATTGATAAAGCGGAAATTGAAAAACAGAAGATGACAGAACTGACAGAGGAAATGGAACGTATTACGGAGATTTCCAAAGAGATTGAAAATATCATTACTGCCATTGAAGATATTGCTTCCCAGACAAATCTCTTGTCTTTGAATGCTTCCATTGAAGCTGCAAGAGCAGGGGATGCAGGAAGAGGCTTTGCAGTGGTAGCTGACCAGATTGGAAAACTGGCTTCTGACAGTGCACAGTCCGCAGTAAATACAAGAGAATTAATTAACAAAACTCTGATAGAGATTGAAAAAGGAAATAACAGTGCAATTTCTACCGCAGAATCCTTTGACCAGATTATTGATGAGATGAGAAGCTTTGCAGGTCTGGCACATAAGACGAATGAAAATGCAACCATGCAGGCAACCGCATTAGAGCAGGTAGAAGAAGGAATTGAACAGATTTCAGCGGCTGTACAGAACACGGCAGCTTCTTCAGAAGAGAATACCGCCATCAGTGCTAATCTTTCTGAAAAATCTGAACATCTGGATGAATTAGTTAAGAGATTTAAGCTTTTTTAGTTTGAGGTAACACCAGGTTACCAACCAACCCCCTATAACCCAAAACACCCCGAGTATGAATGCTGCTCGGGGTGTTTTATGTAGAGAACAGGAAAAAATAATACAAATTTTCAAAAAAATTTCGTTAAATTTTATTACATGGAAGGCATAATATGTTACAATATAAAATAAAATGCTGGAAAGGGGTTAAATATGGGTAAAACAGAAAGAGTATCTTTTATACATTCCATTTCATTTCGTATTATTTTGCTTGTTATTATTATTACACTTTATAATCTGGTGGGAAGTACGATAGGGGCTTATCTTGTGTCGGAAGACATTGTGGAAGAATCCAATGAAAATTATATTATGAGCATGGCGGAAATGGGAGCAGAGACCATATCTGCTCTTTCGGAAGAAAAGACAGGTACGGAAAGCTATACTTCCATTATGGAGCAGATAGATATGAAAGGAATCAGTTCCGCTTATGCCTATCTTGTGGCGGAAGACGGAACCATGCTGTATCATCCGACAACAAGTAAAATCGGACAGGCGGTGGAAAATTCCGTTATTCTGGATGTGGTAGACCAGTTGGCAAAGGGTATCGTTCCGGAAAACAAGGTAACGGAATATGAATATAAAGGGGAAATTAAATATGCAGGATATGCCCTGACCAAAAATCATGAAATCGTAGTAGTGACTGCGGATAAGCAGGAAATCATCGAGCCATTAAATTACATGGTAAATTATATGCTTATGATTGCAGGCGGAACCCTTATTATTTCCATTCTGATAGGATATGTTATGAGCAGATTCATCTGCAAGCCGATTCAGAAGGTAACACAGATTGTCAGACAGACGGCAGACTTAGATTTTACGGCATCCGAGGATGGCAACAAATTACGCAGGCGGAAAGATGAAACCGGAATGATGGCAAAGGCAGTACATGAAATGCGTAAGAACTTACGCGGTATGGTCACTGACATTCATGGTGCCAGCGGACAGATTACGCAAAATGTAGACGGTCTGGAAAAGATAACGGAAAGAATCAATTCCATGTGTACGGACAATTCGGCAACGGCACAACAGCTTGCAGCTTCCATGGAGGAAGTGGCGGCGGCTACCACAGATGTCAATGAAAATGTCCAGAAGATGAAACAGGAAGCAGAATACATAGAGAACATGTCCGAGCAGGGAACCAGACAGTCTGAAGAAGTTATGGAAAGGGCCAAGGGACTGGGAGACAAGACGGAACATGCCAGCACCCGCACCATGAAGCTGTACCAGAATGTAAAAGTTAAATCGGAAAAAGCAATCGAGGGTTCTAAGGCAGTCAACAAAATCAATGAATTATCAGAGACCATTATTAAGATATCTTCCCAGACCAGTCTGCTGGCTTTGAATGCAAGCATTGAGGCTGCAAGGGCGGGGGATGCCGGAAGAGGTTTTGCGGTAGTGGCAACAGAGATTGGAAGCCTTGCAGAACAGACTTCACAGGCAATAGCCAATATTGAATCTATCGTAAAGGAAGTAAATGATGCTGTAGGAAACATGACAGAGTGTATGCAGGAGACAACAGACTTTTTGGAGCAGTCGGTATTGTCGGATTATAAAGAGTTCAAAGAGGTCAGTGTACAATACCAGGCTGATGCGGATGCCTATGGTAATAATATGAGTCAGGTGAAAAATGCCATTGAACATCTGGCAGGGCTGACACAGGATTCTGCAGAGGCACTGGAGGGAATCAAAGATGCGGTCAATGATTCCTCGCAGGGAGTTACGGACATTGCACAGAAAACCGGGGATATGGTTTCTAAAACAACGCAGAGCAGCGGCATGGTGGCAGAATGTTATGATTGTGCCGGAAATCTGGAAGGAATTGTTGCGAAATTTAAAATGGAATAATATATTTTCAGATTGCTGTATTTAATTATTTTTTGAAATGAACAGCATTTTGTACAATAAATAAAGAGAAAAAATGAAATGGTACTTTATTTGTATAAAATGCTGTTTTTGTCTGGACAGAGGTAAAAGCAGAAAACTGATTTTATAAAATGTTAAGAAATATTGTGAAGTTTGTTTCGTTTCAGTTTAGAATACTTTGTCATAATAAAAAGCAAAAATGAAAAAAGGTGGAATATTATATGAAATTATTAACACAAATCATTGTATGTTTTATTGCCGGAATGGGGGCAGGACTGGGAACCGGATTTGCCGGAATGAGTGCGGCGGCGGTAATTTCTCCCATGCTGATTACCTTTTTGGACATGCCTGCTTACCAGGCAGTCGGTATCGCCCTGGCTTCGGATGTACTTGCCAGTGCAGTATCTGCTTATACATATAAGAAAAATGGAAACCTGGATATTAAAAACGGAATCATCATGATGGCAAGTGTGCTGGCGTTTACCATGGTAGGAAGCTACGTGTCCAGTCTGGTGCCGAATACAACCATGGGAAGCTTCTCAACGGTTATGACCCTTCTTATGGGAGTAAAATTTATTGTAAAGCCGGTTATGACAACCAAAGAAGCCATGGAACAGACTTCTGCGAAGAAGCGGGCAATACAGTCAGTTGTCTGGGGAATGATGGTAGGGTTTATCTGCGGCTTCATCGGTGCAGGCGGCGGTATCATGATGCTTCTGGTACTGACTTCTGTCTTGGGTTATGAGTTAAAAACTGCGGTAGGAACCAGTGTGTTTATTATGACCTTTACGGCACTGACCGGCTCCGTTTCCCATTTTGCCATTGATGGAATGCCGGATATGCTGATATTATTTTTGTGCGTGCTTTTTACCTTCCTCTGGGCACGTATTGCCGCCCATATTGCGAATAAGGCAGAAGCAAAAATTCTGAACCAGATTACCGGAGCCATTCTTGTGATATTGGGAATCGTGATTCTTGCTGTGCGTATGTTCTAAAATTTACCAAAACAGAAATATACTTTTAAAATATCAAAAATATATCTCCTTTATTATCAAAGAAAAGCAAAGAAATATAAAAAATGCTCTCTGTATGAGGGCATTTTTTATGAAAATAATGTGAAAGGAAGAATATTGACCAGGGATATATAATAATTAGTATTTCTTGAACCGAACAATTTTCTCCCAGTTTTCGGGAAAACCCATTTTAGAAAACAACAGTTCCTGGCTGATGTGCGGGCAGTTATTGAGAACAGAATGAATTAATCGCTTGAGTTCCGTTTTGAACTGTTTAAATTCCTGATTATCGATGAGATAACGTAAGGCTATCACGACAGCAAACAGGTCTTTTTTACCAAGAGTATATTGTCCTTTTTTCTGAGGTAGTTGTAAGTTGCTATGTAAAACCATGTCAGGAATTGCTTCATTTACCTGGAAGGAATAAAGTCTTTCATTATGAGCACATACATTTCTGCAGCTTGCAAGAATACGAATAAGCTGATGTAACTGAACCTCTGATATGTTGGCGAAATTAATACTTATCTTGGTGCGGATATCAGAAGCTGAATATTGATACATTTTTGAAACTTGTCCAAATGTAAGTGCATTGGTTGCTACCCATAAAGGGACATTACCATATACTTTTGCATGATGTGTGATATAACTATAGTTGCTGGGTAACGCAATGGTTTGACTTAAAGTTGTAATCAGACGATTTATTTTACCGGAATTTTTACGTGTATAGTTATAATTTCCGGCAGTTAAATATGCAGTTTGCTGTTCTCCGTATTTTTCGCAGAAGTAATAGGACAACATAGATTTTAACTGTCTTTCAACATGTAATATAT
>CAZDAT010000077.1:7234-10007 GCA_964503695.1 uncultured Lachnospiraceae bacterium | reverse complement strand
CATTCGTTTTTACGTTTCGTTAGATAATGCTTAAAGCATAGAAAAACCACCCCTAAACTTTGACCGGTGACAGGGTGGCATTTCTATGTTTTCTCAATTAAACTTGGTCAACGGAATTAATTTTATTCCCGCACCCGAATCTGTGCTTCTCCACACCGGATATCTTTACCGTTTACGGAGATTTTCATCGTTCCGGCAGAAGCCGCACGGAGTACGGCAAGCAGTCTTCCGTGGTAAGTACAGAAAGTAGGGCTGTCGTAGCGTTGTGCGGTGCATGGGATGGCACTTCCCAGTGCCAGAAGCTCACCACCGGTTACCGAAACAGTCAGGTCTCTGTCATAATTGGATTCTATGATGTTATTTTCACCTTCAATGTTGATATTGACATATACGATATCATTTACGGAAATGCATTCTTCTTCCGGTCTGACTGCAACGTGATAATCACCGGCAGCAGACACGAGGCGGTTTCTGCCAATTTCCCGTCCGGTCTTATCATAAGCAGCAGCTTCGAGTATACCGCTTTGGTAACGTGTCTTAAAAATTGCTTTATACTGTTTTATTTTTTTGCGTCCAATACGTTTTCCATTTAAGAACAATTCGACATAGGCGGCATCGGCATACACTTCAACTTCCGCCTTATTTCCGTCACAGTTTTTCCATGACCAGCTTTCAATGGCATTTGTGCCGCGCCATACGGATTTGGTCGGGCGTTCTCCCGGATGATTGACCGGTTTTACTCCAATGACAGGGGTATCGGCTTTTCCCCAGACGGTAGCAGCATAACGGCAGGAAGCGTCCGGTACGCCATTGATATCGATAACACCGGAACCGGCAAGAACCCACGGATATGGGCGGGCGAAAGGAAGTCCACCGTTATAGCTCCATGCTCCGATACCGGATTCACCGAGGTAATCCCAGCCTGCCCACATAAAGTCGCCGACGAGATAAGGATATTTTTTTACCATTTCCCAGTTTTTGGCGATATCCTGTGGAAATGTCTCAGAACCAAAGATGATACGCTCCGGATGTTTTTTGCCGTCCATGATATAGCGTCCGGAAGCGTAGTTATAGCCTGCGATGTCCAGACAGTCGAGAAAAGGCGAGTTAATCTTATCCGCTTTGTCAGAATTAGCGGCTTTATTCATTCCGGTTCCGATAAAGGTTGCAATGATATTAAACATCAGACTGGCATTGCCCTTTACTTCCATATTGGAAGCGTTTTTCTGTTTTTCATTATTACTGTCGGCATCCTGATAAATACCGTTTCCATCGGCTGCGCGTGCTACAATCATAAGATTCGTACCGCAGGTGACCGGACGACTTTTGTCCAGAGAGTGGATGTAGTCGACCTGACTGCGTCCAGCTTCCACACCGTTCTCTTCGCATGGTTCGGCAACTTCATTTCCAATGGAGTAAAGGATGACACTCGGATGGTTATAATCTCTTAGCACCATTGCTTTTGTATCTTCCTGCCACCACTTGTCAAAGTGAAGGTGATAGTCGTATGGGTTTTTACCCATGTACCATGTGTCAAAGGTTTCGTCCATCAGATACATTCCATATTTATCACATGCATCCAGCATTGCTTTGGAGCAGAGATTATGGGCAGAACGAATGGCATTAAAGCCAGCCTCTTTCATGATACGGACGCGACGTTCTTCGGATTTTGCAAAAGATGCGGAACCTAAAATACCGTTATCGTGATGTACGCAGCCGCCACGAAGAAGCGTTTCTTTCCCATTTATAAATAATCCCTGATTGCTCCATTCAATCATGCGGATTCCGAAGTGCTCCGTTACCTCGTCCGTAATCTGTCCGTCTTTCTTTAAAGTCACATGGCAGTCATAAAGATATGGCTGTTCTTCGCTCCAAAGTCTGGCATTTGGAAGTGGGATTGTGACATCAGCACCGGACGCGGATGCAAGGACGGTTCCTTTATCCAGTATTTCGACAAATACATCTCCATCTGTTGCGCGGGTGCATACCCGAATCTGCGGATTCCGGTAAGAAAGCGTTGTAATCTGTACACCCTCCCAGACGATATGACTTTGCTCGGCAATGAGCAGACTGACCGGACGATAAATACCGGAGCCGGTATACCAGCGGGAGTTAGGCAGAGCGTGATTGTCTGCAACGACCTTGATTTCATTAGTCTGTCCATAATGTAAAAAAGCATCTGCCGGTACGACAAAAGGTACATATCCGTTTGGTCTGGTATATGCCGGAGTACCGTTGATATAGACCGTTGCATTCTGATAAACACCCTCGAATAAGAAGGAAACACATTTCTCCTGCCAGTCCAAAGGAGCATCAAATTGACGGGTGTATTCATAGATACCGCCTGGAAAATAACCGTGACCGCTGCCACCGGCAGTATCCGGGACGCGTTCTTCATGAATCATCGCATCATA
Source organism: uncultured Lachnospiraceae bacterium (assembly GCA_964503695.1). Taxonomy (GTDB): domain Bacteria; phylum Bacillota; class Clostridia; order Lachnospirales; family Lachnospiraceae; genus SFDP01. Next base: position 7,593 of record CAZDAT010000077.1, on the reverse strand, counting down.
AGGAAGTGTAACGGGTTTTGGACTGCTTCCTTTCTTAGTAAGAATCCAGTTCTGATTGAAATTAATTACCTGCATATGAATCTCCATTCCACAGCGGAGCTTATAACCGCTGTTTGTTGTTATGAATAGTTCCGGTAATCGGTCGGTGTCTGACCTGTTTCGTCTTTAAAACGGGAAGAAAAGTAACTGACAGAGCCAAAGCCCAGCGCATCACTGATTTCCTGAATGCTTTCGTCCGTATTTCTTAAAAGCAGCTTCGCACGTTCCAGCCGCAGCTTTAGCAGATACTGATTAACGGACATGCCGACTTCACGGCAGAATTTTGTAGACAGATAGTTCTTGTTATATCCCAGATGTCC
>CAZDAT010000077.1:0-7224 GCA_964503695.1 uncultured Lachnospiraceae bacterium | reverse complement strand
GCTAAATCCGTCATGGTTACCTTTTGTGCCAGATGCAGCTCCAGATAACTGATGCATTCCTGAATCTCTTTTGACCTGCCCTGTCCCAGCTTGTATTTGTGGACACGTTCGGTATAATCCCGAAAAGCATCCTGAATGCACTGGTAGACAGCAGTTACATGATTGGAATCTTCGGCAAGCTGAATATAGTAGTCAGCCAGAGCATAAGCAGACTTTTCCGGCATACCGCCACGTATGGCGGCACGCGTAAGTAAGGTCAGACAGGAAACGCATTCATTTTTTGCATGTCGGAGCGGGTTGCTTTTGGAAAGTGTACCGGTTTTTAACTGATAGACTTCTTTTGGATGGACATAGTCGATATTTCCATCCTCTACCGCCTGAAAGAGCTGCTGCTCCATAGCAAAGACCGGACTGGATATCGTGTAGTCGCTGTTTTGTGGAATATCCCGTTCTTTTTCACTGGCAGAGTGGATAATCTGGATATCTGCTGTGATAAGCTTTTCACCGGTAAGACAGCGGTGAAGCATGATGCCATATTGCATTAAAAAGGTATGCTGGATAATCGGGACACTTTTCAATAATTTCAGCGTGGAAATACAAAGCTCCGGTGCGATATGAAGCGCATGCAGGGCTTTTGAGAGTGTTCCTTCCGAAATCGCAGAACCAAAGACCGGACCGATTAAATAAATATCGGTCAATGTTTTTTCAGCATACTTAGGTGCGGCAAGCCATAAAAGGGAAGCAGAATCCGAAGTAAACCCCGGAAGCTTATTCTGCCGGCAATATTCCAGGATATTATCTTTATTACCGCCAACCGCAAACAGCATGGCGAACAATTCCTGATTTGGCGCAGTAGAGGATAGCAGCCTCATTTCTCCGTCAAAATGCCAGAGCGTGATGTTAGCACAGTCTAAAAATTCGGAAAGAACCTCTATTTTTGTATATAAATCAACCATGTGCCCTCCTTATTCTAAAAATTCAGCGAGCAGTACCTCATCGGCAGGGTTTTTACAGACAATGTCACCGGCTAACGAAATCTCACCTTTGGATAAGTACGCAGTTGTGAACAGAAATAAGCAGAGGCTTGATTTCAGATTTAAAATATCTCCCTCCGCAGATTCAAAGACAACGTCACCGCTGCATTTACGCACCTGACCAAAAAAATCTTCAAGATTTGCATTCGATTTTAAAAACATCGTGATTACCTCCAGATTTATTTTAAGAATAGTCTATTGACTTCGCTATCATTATACACAGTTTTTTATAAAAAAGTACAGATGTAAAAAAGGGAGATGTGAAAAATGTAAAAAAACAAAGAAAATTGATAATGGTTGCAGAAAAAGGAACGTTATACTGGACGTAACAGAAAGAAATCTTTATTGGAGGGTATTTTTTATGAAAACTTTTACGTTTCCAATGCTGTCAAATGCCAAATGGGACAGCAGGGTGAAATCTGCAAATGTGCAGAACAGTGAACGCTGGCTCGGATATTTTTTCGGACCGGCAGGTGTTATTTTGTTAAACGGTATCATTGCAAGTTATCTGAATGTATTTTATACCGATGTATTGAAGGTCGGTGGACTATGGGGCGGAATGTTCCTTACCATTGTACCGATTTTTTCAAAAATAATTGATGCAGTGACCAATGTTATCATGGGACGGATCATTGATAATACAAAATCCAGACAGGGAAAGGCGAGACCGTGGCTTTTGGTGGCGGCACCGATATTTGCGATCAGTGCGATATTGTTATTCACAGTGCCGAATGCAGGCGATACGGTAAAGGTTGTCTGGATTCTGTTAAGCTTTAACCTGTATTATTCCATTGCATATACCATTTATTATATGAGCCATTCCATGCTCGTACCGCTGTCTACACGTAATACAAAGCAGCGTGACGGAGTGGCGATGCTCCAGAATATGGCATTATGCATCATTCCGGGTATGGTCGTGGCAATGTTATTTCCTATGCTGATACTGCCTGCAATCGGAGTAGATCAGCAGAAATGGATTCGTCTGATTGTCATTTTTTCAATTGTAGCACTGCCATGTGTATTTATTGAATATTTCTTTACAAAAGAGAGAATCACAGAAGAAGCGGCAGCTTTAGAAACAGATGAAAAACCAATCGGTCTGTTGACACAGATGAAAGCATGCTTCTCCAGTAAATACTGGGTGATCATTATGGTCGTAATGATGATTACACAGCTGTGCTCGAATATCCAGAATACCAGTCTTATCTATTACTGTAACTGGGTACTTGGAACATACAATGACGGTGTGACACAGACAATCGTGTCCGCAATCGGTAATGCACCGTTAGGCTTTGGTATTTTGATTATGTGGCCACTTGTAAATAAATTCGGTAAGAAAAATGTTATGGTGGCAGGTTTTGTAGTGGCACTGCTCGGTGTAGCTGTATTTATGATGAATCCGGCAAATATGAGTACAGTTTTGATCGGTCTTATGATTCGTGCGTTTGGTGCACTTCCGATTACATATATCATGATGGCGATGTTATCCGATGCATTAGACCATGTAGAGTGGAAAGCCGGTTTCCGTTGTGACGGATTTTCCATGTCGGTATATACGATTATTTTTACGGTATTTGCAGGACTGGCACAGGGCTTATTTAACCTCGGTTTATCTGCATTCGGTTATATTCCACCGGCAGCAGACGGTACTTTCGTAGAACAGACGGAAACGGTTAAGAACTTCTTCGTATTCGGTTATCAGGGATTATTTGCAATCGGTATGGTCGTGATGTTCGTGCTTCTTCTCTTCTATAAAGTAGAAAAAGAGCTTCCACAGATTCATAAAGAGATTACGGCAAGACATAAAGCAGAGGCGGCAGCAAAGGGAATCGCATGGATGTCACCGGAAGAAATCGCAGAAAAAGAACAGAGAGAACAGGAACAGCTTGCTGAAGAGAACCGGATTCGGGAATTGAAGGACAAGTGTGCGAAAAAAGGTCTGGATTATAAGACAGAAGAAGCGAAATATCAGGCAAAGCTTGCGGAACAGAGAGCAAAAGCGAAAGCAAAAGAAGCGAAAAAGAAAGCTAAAAAATAATAGGACATAATAGGAAAATGGAGATTATAATGGAGATAGAACAGATAATTTCAGAATTGACAGTAGAAGAAAAGGCAGGACTTTGTTCCGGAAGAGATTACTGGCACACAAAGCCTGTAGAGAGACTTGGAATTGAAAGTGTCATGATGTGTGACGGTCCTCATGGTCTGCGTAAGCAGACCGGAGAGGGCGACCATCTTGGTATCAGAGAAAGTATTGAGACAGTCTGTTATCCGTCGGCTTCTGCGCTGGCATCTTCTTTTGACAGGGAAGTGTTAGAACAGCTTGGAGATGCACTGGGTGCGGAATGTCAGGCGGAGCATGTCTCCATGCTTTTAGGACCGGGCATGAATATCAAAAGAAGCCCGCTTTGTGGAAGAAATTTTGAATACTTTTCGGAAGACCCACATCTCACCGGTGAACTGGCGGCTTCCTATATCGGAAGCCTTCAGAGCCGGGGTGTTGCGGCATGCGTAAAGCATTTTGCAGTAAATAATCAGGAGACCAGAAGGATGTCGGGAACTTCCAATGTAGAGGAACGTACTTTGCATGAAATCTATCTTCCGGCATTTGAGACCGCAGTAAAAAAAGGAAAAACGCGTGCGGTAATGTGTGCTTACAACGCGTTAAACGGTACGTTCTGTGCAGAACACGGAGAACTTTTAAACGGCATCTTAAGAGAAAAATGGGGATTTGACGGTATGGTTGTAACAGACTGGGGTGCTGTCAAAGACCGGAATAAAGGGCTTTGCGCAGGTGTGGATTTGGAAATGCCGGGCGGTCCTGGTGCGCAGGATGTGAAAATTGTAGAAGCAGTAAAAAATAAAACGCTGGATGAGGCGGTGCTTGATAAGGCGGTACGAAATGTCCTGCAATTTGTAACGTGCGGTATGGAAAACCAAAAGAAAGACAGTACGATTGACCGGGCGGAATGCGAAGCACTGAGTGCCGGACTGGAAACCCAGTGTGCCGTACTTTTGAAAAATGAGGAGATACTTCCGCTTCCGAAGGAAAGCCGTGTGGTATTTATCGGTGAATTTGCCCAAAAACCGCGCTTTCAGGGAGCAGGCTCCAGCCACATCAATGTCAGAACAGTAACCGGTGCAGTAGAAGCAGCGGAGAAGAAGGGCATACAGACAGCATTTGCAAAAGGATATGACGTGCATGAGGATGCGGTAAATGAAGAACTGATAAAAGAGGCAGTGGAAGCGGCACAGGAAGCGGAAATTGCAGTTGTATTTGCGGGACTTCCGGAAAAATACGAGACAGAAGGCTGTGACAGAGCGGATTTAGACATGCCGGCATATCAGAACCGGTTAATTGCAGAGGTGGCAAAAGTACAGCCGAATACGGTTGTTGTACTGCATGGAGGCGCACCTGTGGCACTTCCCTGGATAAATGAGGTGAAAGCCGTTTTGTGTATGTACCTCGGAGGACAGGGAGTTGGAGAAGCAGCAGTGCAGTTATTGTATGGTGAGGTAAGTCCTTCCGGTAAGCTGGCAGAGACATGGCCGGTAAAAATAGAGGATAATCCTTCTTATCTGAATTTCCCGGGAGAAAATGGTGTGACCGTTTATCGGGAAGGCATTTTTGTCGGATACCGTTATTATGACGCGAAGAAAATGGAAGTACTGTTCCCGTTCGGGCATGGACTGTCCTATACGAATTTTGAGTACAGTGCTTTGTGTACGGATAAGCAGGAAATGGACGATACAGAGCAGATGAAAGTTTCCTGTAAGATTAAAAATAGCGGTATGGTGCAGGCAAAGGAAGCAGTCCAGCTTTATGTATGCCCACCGAAAGGGGAAGTAAGAAGACCGGTTCGTGAACTGAAAGGGTTTGAGAAGGTTGAACTTTTACCGGGCGAAGAGAAGACCGTGGAGTTTACGCTGGATAAACGAGCTTTTGCTTATTATGAGGAGAAAATCCATGACTGGTATGTAGAGAGCGGTAATTATACAATCGAAATCGGAGCATCGAGCCGGGATATCCGTCTGGCGAAAGCGGTGACAGTACATGGTACGACCGAGCTTCCGGTGACGTATACAAGAGAATCTACCGTTGGTGAATTGTTAAAAACAGCAAAAGGCAGGGCTGTGATACAGAATATGCTTCCGCAGACCTCCGGAAAAGAGATGGAAGCGTCCGGCAGAGAACATACGAAAAACATGGGCGAGGGAAGCGACGCAATGGTACAGAGTATGATGATGGGGATGCCGTTACAGTCTATCGTGACATTTGGACGTATGACAGAAGAACAGTTAGACGGTCTGCTCCGGATGCTGAATCAGCCGTAGTTTTTGTAAAGCAAATAAGGAAAGAGAGGAAGAGACAGATGAGTTTTCCAAAAGATTTTATATGGGGCGCGGCAAGTGCGGCTGCGCAGATAGAGGGCGCATGGAATGAAGATGGCAGAACGCCGAGTGTATGGGATGTGCTGCCACAGGGACTTGTCAGACATAATGAGACACCGCATGTCGCATGTGACCATTACCATCGTTATAAAGAAGACGTAGTATTGATGAAGGAAATCGGACTGAAAGCGTACCGTTTTTCTATCAGCTGGTCGCGTGTTATACCGGAAAAGGGAAAGATAAATGCAAAAGGACTGGAATTTTACAGCAATCTCGTAGATGAACTGCTGAAAGCCGGGATTGAACCGATGATTACGTTGTATCATTCTGATATGCCGGTATGGGTGGCAGAGCTTGGAGCATGGGATAACGAAGAGGTCTCTGATTTATTTGCAGAATATACAAAAGTAGTGACGGATGCGCTTTCTGACAGAGTGCGGTACTGGTTTACCTTTAATGAACCACAGTGTTTTGTGACGGATTTTACAAAACAGAATCCGGGCGGTGATGTAAAGAAAGCAACACGTAATGTACAATTATCCCACGGAAAAGCAGTGAAAGTTATACGTGAACATGCCAAACAGCCTGCAAAGGTCGGACTTGTCATTATGGGAATCTGCCTGCATCCGGTTTCTGGGGCTTTGGACGAAGCGGCTGCGCGGGAAATGACTTTTTCAGACAGGGGCGGTGTCATGGGAATGAGCTGGTGGATGGACCCGCTGATTCTGGGAACTGTACCGGAACCGCTCGCAGACACGATTTCAGAGGCGGATTTAGCCATTATGTGCCAGAAGCTGGATTTCTATGCGGTCAACAGTTATTTTCCGGCAAATTACCATGATGCACCGGAGCGGGTCAATCCGCTTGTGAAGCCGGGAATACCTCGTATGCAGATAGGCGAGGTTATCAGCGGTGACATTATTTACTGGGTATCGAAATTCTGTTATGAACGTTACGGACTGCCGATACTGATTACGGAAAACGGATTATGTCAGGGCGATTTTCCTTCTTTAGATGGAAAAGTGCATGACCCGCAGCGTCAGGATTACATCCACCGCTATCTGCTGGAACTTGAAAAAGCAATCGATGAGGGAATCCCGGTACTCGGTTATCTGTACTGGTCGATTATGGATAACTTTGAGTGGTCATTCGGGTATGACGTGCGCTATGGTCTGATTTATGTGGATTATACGACTGGCGAGAGAATCCCGAAGGATTCAGCAGCATACTATGCCAATATCATCCGGACAAACGGAGTGGAAAGTAAGCTCTGTATTGGATAACAGGGTAGCGGCAAACTGCAGCCGCTGGTGCTGGATCAGTTCTTTATAGGTTTTTCCAGTGTGTTTTTTGATGTAGTTCGACAGATAATTCGGGTTCATATGAAAGGCATCTGCCGTAGATTTTAATGTGCAGATGATGAAGCATCTGGTCGCAATGAGTGTGTTGCAGCAGCTGGCAGCCGAAATCAATATTAAGCTTAATATTATATAACAGCGTAAAGGCGTATGGAATATTTTATAAGTCAGTAAAATATAACCATGCGTCTTTTTGCGTTGAAAAAGAAGTAAGTTGTATTTGAAATGTCTCACAATTAGGAGTATAATTATTATAAAAACTGACAAATGAAATGAATTGACAAATTTGGCTGCAGATGGTAAAATTTACCTAAAATGGGGGGGGTGCGCCTCGGGGATATGATAGGTGCTTCCGCTGTCAGAAACTGTTAGTACAATTTAATAACCAAAGAAGGAGAACACACATGCATAAGATAATGCAAAAGCTACACAATGGAACA
>CAZDAT010000076.1:0-10048 GCA_964503695.1 uncultured Lachnospiraceae bacterium | reverse complement strand
ATCAGTCTGTTTCCTTCGAGGAAGCCGTAGCTATGTTAGGTATTTCAAAAACCAAGCAGAAAAAGTTACAATCTTTAGTATAAAATCCATACATAAAAATCTTCTATAATAACTAACGGTGAAAAGCTTAAAATTAAGCTTTCCATCGTTGATATTATCTTTATTCTTTCCGAATCTTAAGCAGAAGAACCTCGTCATACTATTTCTGCATTCTTCTTCTGCAGTCAGCGAATAGATACCTTCAAATATCTTTTTGCGTAATTCCAACTTGCCACTAACTTTTAAATCCAGCTGAATGTTATCTCCCACCCAGGCAAAATCAAAGCAACAAGCAAAATCAAAATTTCTTTTATTTTTGAAGGAATCTTGTGCATTTTTTATAATTTATGTTTTTGCAATCGACTATCTTAAATTAATTTATGCTTCTATTCATCTTATACCTACAAAGCAAGACGTCATGGTTCTTTTTTCCAAACACATATGCAATTAAAAAGGCAGAAGTGGAGCAAAGTCCCTGACACAAATCTGACTGGTTAATATTTTCTTTTACAATCCACTCATAAAGCATATTCATAGATGTTTTTTTCATGTTTCTTTTCCTATCTCGCAGAATAATCAATGAAACTGATGTTTAAGTCCACATAGCCTTCTATGCCGCTTACTTCCCCCTGTCTGGTATACTGCCACATGGAATAGGTGTAAGGATAATCCGGGATATCATCTTCTTCTGCAAGCCAGATGTCATAGCCTTCAAATCTCGACAACTCAATTCTCTTTAACAGCCATTCCTTATTTCCGTATAACATTCCGGTATAACCTGCCTCTGTTATTCTGTTTAAAAAGGCAAGGGCAATATCTGATTTTTCTGTTTTGGTTAAGGTTTCAATCCGGGAATCATCATTTTCGATAAATTCCATGTCGAAAGCAATGGGATAAGAAATCTTATGTTCCCCGATTTTACTGATGACAAAATTTGCCTCCTCCAAAGCTTCCTCTACGGTTACTGCCTGGGAGAAGAAATATAATCCTACCGACATTCCTGCTGCTTCTGCCCCTGCCAGAAATTCCTGAAATTTTTCATCCTCCTGCATCACGCCTGTTTTATACCCTCTGGAACCGACACGCAGCATACAGTAGTCTATTCCCTGACTTTTCAGAGCCGTAAAATCAACTTTTTCCTGATATCTGGACAAGTCCACTCCCAGATAAGAGACCTGCTTTCCATCCGAATAATAATGAAGCAGATTATTCTTACTTACCAGATTGGTAAAGTCATAATTATTCTTTTTCCAATACGGATTAATGGCTACCCACTCGCTGGTTCCGTCACGATATACCACTTCCACGTGCTTTCCATCCTTACTTGGGTCGTTTTCTTCTTCCAGCTCCTCTTCCAGAAGCTCCTCTGCCTTTATCTGTTCCCTTGTCTTCTCTTTTTTCTTCACCTCTTCCTTCTCTTCTTCCACCGGATACATATCCCAGAAATCCAAATCGCTGGCTACCAGAGTGCTTCTTGGCTTCTCTCCATTAAAATCATCCGTGGAACTATCCTCCTCCACCGTATTCAGGGTACTTTTTACTGCCTCCTGATAAGCTTTACTTGGTTTCTTACTCTGATTCATGGTAACCACCAGCACCAATACCACTAATACAAATGCGGATACCCCGAGTGCCATGGAAATCAGCGGAAGACCCCCATTATTCTCTTCAAAATCGTCTGTCTGACGCATATATCTCTCCTTTTACTAATGTAATCGTAAAAAGGCTGACGCACAGGAATACTTTCATGCGACAGCCCTTTTTCATCCGTTTAAACAATTGCCTTCTTCGGACATTTTTCTTTACAGGTTCCACAGCCTGTACATTTGTCGTAATCAATTCTGGCAAGGAAATCTTCTACCACAATGGCATCTGCGGGACAGTTTTTCTTGCAGATTCCGCAACCGATACAGCCCACATCACATGCCTTCATTACCACAGGCCCTTTTTCTTTAGAACTGCATGCTACCAGACTTTCTGCTTTATAAGGTACCAGCTCTATCAGATGCTTCGGACAGGCCGCCACACACTTGCCGCATGCCTTACAGGCTTCTTTATCCACCACTGCCACACCATTTACTATATGAATGGCATCAAAAGGACACGCCTTGACACAGTTACCATAACCTAAGCATCCATAATTACAGGTTTTTGGTCCTCCTCCGGGTACAAAGGACAGCATACTGCAATCCTCGGCTCCGGTATATTCGTAATCTGTCCTTGTTTTATCACAGTCGCCATGACATTTTACAAAGGCTGTCATTCTTTCTTTTGCATCTGCTTCTACGCCCATGACTTCTGCAATTTTATTTCCTACAGCTTCTCCGCCCACCGGACAGGCATTGACCGGTGCCTCACCTTTTGCGATGGCTGCTGCAAGACCGGAGCATCCGGCGAATCCGCATCCGCCGCAGTTATTTCCCGGAAGCAGTCCTAACACTGCCTCTTCCTTCGGGTCTGTTTCTACTTTGAACTTCATCGCTGCCACTCCCAAAAAGAGTCCGATGAATAAACCAACTACTGCAACTACTATGGTTGCTGTAACAATTCCTGTCATTCTTTTTCCTCCTTTACAGCAATCCTGAAAATCCACAGAAGGCAATCGCCATAAGCCCTGCGGTCACTAATACTATGGGCATTCCCTTCATCACTTCCGGAATATCATTGTCTTCTATTTTTTCCCGGATACCTGCTAAGATAATGATGGAAATCGCAAAGCCCAGAGCCGTGGCAAATCCGTTTACCACTCCGGTTAAAATGTCATAATCATACTTTACATTATTTAAGGCAACTCCCAGTACCGCACAGTTGGTTGTTATCAGTGGAAGATATACTCCCAGGGCTTCATAAAGCCCTACCATAAATTTCTTTAAGAACATTTCCACAAACTGTACCAGTGCCGCAATCACCAGAATAAATACAATGGTCTGTAAGTAGGTAATTCCCAGCTTTTCCAGGACAAATTCATAGATAACTCCCGTTACCGCACTTGCCAGGGTAATGACAAATATAACGGCTGCCCCCATTCCTGCCGCGGTTTCTACCTTTTTGGATACTCCAAGGAACGGACATAAGCCCAGAAACTGGCTTAAGACTACATTGCTTACCAGTGCAGAACTGATAACTAATAATACTAATTCTTTTACTTCCATTATTTTGCCCCTCCTTCTTCTGTCTTTCTCTGGCTGCATCCTGCCTCACCGCAGTTCATACAGTCAAAGCCACAGCCGGACTGGATTTTTGACATATCCTTTCCTTTCTTTTCGCCCCGAAGCTTAATATAATTCTGGGTTGCCGTTAAAGCAGCAAGTACAAAGAAAGCTCCCGGTGCCAGTACAAAAATACTGACCGGTACATAAGAAGCCGGCATAATATGAAACCCAAATACCTCTCCTGCTCCCAGGATTTCACGAACAGCACCGATAATGGTAAGTGCCATGGAAAATCCCAGTCCCATGCCAAGTCCGTCAAAAAGGGAAGGAAGTACCGGATTTTTGGAAGCATAGCTTTCCGCACGTCCTAAAATAATACAGTTTACAACAATTAAAGGAATATAGATTCCCAACGCATCATAAAGGGAAGGAAGAAATCCTTCCAGTAAAAGCTCCACAATGGTTACAAAACTGGCAATTACCACAATGTATGCCGGAATACGTACTTTATCCGGTATGATATTGCGAAGCAGTGAAATCATTACATTACTTAATGCCAGAACAATGGTTGTGGTAAGTCCCATACCAAGTCCGTTCATGGCGGAGGTGGTTACCGCTAATGTGGGACACATCCCAAGCATTAAGACAAAGGTAGGATTTTCCTTAAGCAGACCATTGATAAGTCTCTCTTTTGCATCATTCATTTTTACCGCCTCCTAACTGTGTTTTAAAAAACTCAAGTCCTGTATTTACCCCATTCACCATTGCATTGGTGGTAAGGGTTGCCCCGCTGATGGCATCAATCTGGTCCGGTGTCACTGCTCCGGTTTTCGTATAGGAAAACGCGGTCACCTTTTTCTCTGCAAACTGCGGTTTCAACACCTCTTCTGCCTTCATGCCAAGACCCGGTGTCTCGGAAATGGATAACAGGGAAATCCCATTGACGGTTCCATCCAGCCGGATTCCCATGGTAAACTGAATGTCTCCGTTGTAGCCTTCGTGGGTGGTAATATCCAGTACATAACCTAACAGGCTTCCATCCTCTGCCAGGGCTTTGCTTACGTCATTAATGGTGGCTGTGGCTTCCAACACTTCTTCACCGGATATCTCCATGGCTTCAAAATCAGAAGCATCCTTAAACACTTCCATGCAGGCTTCTTTTTTACGCTTCACTTCCTGCTGTGCAATGGGTTCTTTTGTAACTTCATATACAATCCCTAAAAGCAGGCCGGAGATTAAGGTAATGGCAAATAAAATTGCGGCATCTTTTAACATCTTTTTCATTTCTTATTCCCCCTCTTCTTACCAAATGCTCTCGGGCGGGTTACTTTTTCAATCAAAGGTACCAGAAGGTTTCCTAAAATAATTGCATAAGACACTCCCTCCGCACCAGGACCGAATACCCTGAAAATACAGGTTAAAAATCCCAGTAAAATACCATATACATACTGTCCTTTTACGGTAATGGGTCTTGTAACATAGTCCGTTGCCATAAAAAATGCTCCCAGCATCAGACCGCCTCCTGCCAGATGGGCACAGATATAACTTACGTCAAATCCTTTGCCGCCAAACAGACCCAGGAATACGATAAAGCTTACGATATAAGTTCCCGGTACACGTAAATCAATTACACCAAGCAATAATAAAAAGATGGCTCCCACAAGAATCATTGCCATGGAAGTCTCCCCGATGGTACCTGCCGTTCTTCCTAAGACCATATTATATACGTTCACACTTTCGCCGGATTTTAACAAGGCTAAGGGGGTGGCTCCGGTGTAGGCATCACAGGTAAAATCCGTCATGATTCCGGTAAAAGAAATAAGCAGAAAACATCTTGCCGCCAGTGCCGGGTTCATAAAGTTCTGTCCTAAGCCTCCAAACAACATTTTTACAACAAAAAGAGCAAAAAATCCGCCAAGCACTCCTACCCACCATGGTGCAGATACAGGCAGGTTCAATGCCAGAAGAAGTCCTGTTACCACTGCGGAAAAATCACCGATGGTTATTTTCTTCTTCATCAATATCTCATAAATCAATTCAGTCAGCACTGTACTGGCTACGGTAACAAAAATCAATACCGCCGCTTTTGTGCCGAAATTATAAATCCCATATATGCTGGTGGGAAGCAAAGCAATCACCACAGCAAGCATAATATGGCTGGTCGTTATTTTCGCTCTAACATGAGGGTTAGAGGAAACCTTCTTTAATTCACTCATTTGCCGCTCCTCCTATTTCTTTCTTTTGCCAAGAACTATTTTTCTCATAGATTTAATACTCTGTGTCAGGTGCCGTTTGGCAGGACATACATAACTACAGCAGCCACACTCACAACATTCCATTCCGTCACATGCCACAAATTCTTCTTCTTTGTGTTTTTCTGACAGGGTTGCCAGCTTACTTGGCATAATACGGCTTGGACACACCTCAAGACACCTTCCGCAGTTAATGCAGGCAGATGGCTCCATTTCTGATACTTCATCCTTCGTCAGACAAAGCAGTGCAGAGGCGGTCTTAGTTGTCGGCACATCCAGGTCAAAAAGTGCAAAGCCCATCATGGGACCGCCGGAAATGATTTTTTCCGGCTCCGTCTTAAAGCCTCCTGCTTCTTCTATCAGTTCTTTATAATTGGTTCCAATATGTACCCGCATATTCTGGGGATTGTTAATGGCATCCCCGGTAATGGTGACAATTCGTTCCATCAAAGGCTTTCTATGATAAACTGCATTATAAATTGCCACAATGGAATCCACGTTATTTACCACACAGCCCACATCAGCAGGCAGTTTGGTGGAATCTATCTTTCTCTTTGTAGCCGCATAGATTAACTGCCGTTCTGCTCCCTGGGGATATTTGGTTTTTAATCTGGTGACCACGATTCTTGGTTCATCGATTGTTTTTTCTTTTAATAAGGCAATACAGTCTTCCTTATTATCTTCTACTGCAAGAATCCCTTTTGCATTGGGAAACAATGCTAACGATACTTTTAAGCCTTCCACCAGTTTTTCCGGCTCCTCTAACATTCTCCGGTAATCCGATGTCAGATAAGGCTCACATTCTGCACAGTTTGCAATTACATAATCAATTTTTTCAGGATTTTTCACCGAAAGCTTGACATGGGTTGGAAATCCTGCGCCTCCCATACCTACCACTCCGGCTTCCTTAATACATTCAATGATTTCTTCCCTGGTCATTTGTTCCAGAGGTTTTGCCTGCGGATATTCCGTCTCTTCATACAGACCATCATTCTCCACAATAATACTCATCACTTTGTCTCCGGTTACCACGCGTCTCGGTTCAATTGCCTTTACCGTTCCTGATACGGAGGCATAAACAGGTGCCGAAACAAATCCTCCGGCTTCTGCTATCTTCTCTCCTCTTAAAACCCGCTGTCCTTTTTCTACAATACAGACTGCCGGTGCCCCGATATGCTGTGATAAGGGATACACCAATTCTCCTTTGGGTAATACATCCTTGATAGGCTTATCCTTGGATAATTCTTTTCCCTCAAAAGGATGTACACCACCTGTAAATGTTGATTTTGCCATTTTAATACCATACCTTTCTATCCTGCTTACTGTTTACGGGCAGGATAAAGCTCTTATAAATAAATATACTATTTTTTCTTTAAAAATACTACTGTAATTTTACAAAATATGATAAGATAGAGCTTATGAAAACAATAAATTACAATTTTAACGATTTAAAAACAACATACGATTTATCTTTACTTACGAATCCTTCGGATGCTTTATTCGTGGATATCGAAACCACTGGACTTTCCCCCAAGACTTCCACCATTTATCTGATTGGTGTCTGTTACCAAAAAGATTCTGCATGGAAGGGAAGACAGTGGTTTATAGCCAGTCCGGAAGAAGAAGGTCAGCTTCTTCATTCCTTTTTTGAATTTGCATCCCATTTTTCCACCTTAATTCATTTTAACGGAAATCAGTTTGACCTGCCTTTCATATTAAAAAGATGTGAAGCATTAGGACTTTCCTATTCCTTTGATGATTTTGACGGAATTGATATTTATAAACGCATCCATCCCTGTAAGCATTTTTTACAGCTGCCTAACTGCAAGCAAAAGTCCTTAGAAAAGTTTTTGAAGCTGGAACGGGAGGATACCTATAGCGGCGGGGAATTAATTCAGGTATATAAGGAGTATGTAAAAGCTCCCTGTGCACCCAAGGAAAAGCTTCTCTTACTGCATAACAAAGAGGATTTACAGGGAATGCTTTCCATTCTTCCGATTTTATCATACGCGGATATTTTTAATAAGCCTGTCAGGGCAACCAAGGTGCAGGCTAATTATTATCGGGATTTAAATGGGAAAAAACAACAGGAGCTGCTGATTCGGCTGAAATTAACCTCTTCTGTTCCCATTCCCATATCTTTTCATGCCAATGACTGTTATGTGACTGCGGAAGAGAATCATGCCGTCTTAAGGGTTCCGGTGTATACGGAGGAATTAAAATATTTCTATACCAATTATAAGGAATACTACTATCTTCCCATGGAGGATGTGGCAATGCACAAATCCGTAGCCTCTTTTGTAGACAAGGAACACCGTGTACCTGCTACGGCCGCAACCTGCTATACCAGAAAATATTCTTCCTATCTTCCTATGTGGGATTATATATTAGAACCGTTTTTTAAAAGGGAATACAAATCTTCCCTGCTCTTTATCGAACTGACTGAAGATTTTAAAACTAACAGGGAGGCCTTTTCCAGATATGCCAGCCATATTCTGGATATGCTTGGAAAAGCTCATTAAAAGAGACTATCGCACTAAGATTTTACTTTCTTAGTGCGACAGCCCCTTTTTTATTCTGCTATGTAGAAGAAAGAGTTTAATCTTCCATATCCCATTTCTTTATAGTTCATAATCTGCTCTGTACTTCCGATAAAGAGGATTCCATCTTTTGCAAGTGCCTTATTGAATTTAAGGAACACATCATCCTTTGCCTCTTCCGTAAAATAAATCAGTACATTGCGGCAGACAATCAGATGACAGCCACTTGGATAAGCATCCTTTAAAAGATTGCTTTCCTTAAATTCCACCCTCGCCTTGATTTCATCTGCAATTCGGTAAGATGCCCCTACCTTTGTAAAATATTTCTTTTTAAATTCTTCCGGCACACAGGCAATGCTTTTACTGTTATAAAGCCCTACCTTCGCTTTTGCAATGACCTGTTTGTCGATATCTGTAGCATAGATTTTGATATTATTTAATGGTATATGCTTGGAAAGAGCCATAACCAGGGAATATGGTTCATCACCTGTAGAACATGCGGCACTCCAGATTTTTAAATTTTTACCAAACCTTTTTATCAGTCTTGGAAAAATATCTTTATCTAAAACCTCCCACTGTTCCGGATTTCTGTAAAATTCTGAAACATTGATGGTCAGATAATTTACA
Source organism: uncultured Lachnospiraceae bacterium (assembly GCA_964503695.1). Classification (GTDB taxonomy): domain Bacteria; phylum Bacillota; class Clostridia; order Lachnospirales; family Lachnospiraceae; genus SFDP01. The sequence continues at coordinate 1,438 of CAZDAT010000076.1, read as the reverse complement.
AATGCTTCAAAAAGTTCTTTATCCCCTTTCAATGCCTTTACAAAGTTATCATAACCGCTGATTTTATGTTTTGCAATCAAAGCATCGATTCTTCTTTTCATCTGTGCTTCTTTATATGCATTTAAATCAATCTTTGTTAAAGAATACACTTCTTTTTTCAGGTATTCATAATCATAAACCGCCATATCGTCTCCCGCCTTATCCCCTTATTTCTTCATTTTATTAAATACTGCCGCCTTTAAGCCTGCCATACAACAACAGCACTATGCACAAAACAGCTCCACTTCACTTTGTCCAAAGTCGCGTTATTTTATACATAGTGCTGCTTATTCCTTAAGAATTATAAAATCACAGCCTGTTTATATTCTTATTTATTCCTGTTCAGCAATCACAGCATCCACATCTACAGAAACCACATCTGCTTCTTCTTCGGTTTCTTCTGTTTCGGGAGCCATAAGAGCTTTGATACTAAGGCTGATTTTCTTATCTGCTTCATTAAAGTCAACAACCTTTGCTGTAACTTCATCACCAACATTTAATACATCTGCAGGTTTTTCAACATGTTCTTTTGAAATCTGGGAAACATGAAGTAATGCGTCCACACCTGTTTCTAATTCGATAAATGCACCGAAATCAGTCATTCTTGCAACTTTACCTGTTACCACATTTCCTACTGCATATTTTACATCTGCATCCTTCCATGGATTGGCATCCTCAAATTTTAAGCTGAGTGCAATCTTGGTACCGGAGATTTCTTTAATAAGGGCATTAACCTTATCGCCCACTTTAAAGACTTTCTTAGGATTTTCCACTCTTCCCCAGGACATTTCTGAAATATGAAGAAGTCCGTCTGCTCCGCCTAAATCGATAAATGCACCGAAGTCAGTTACATTCTTAACAGTTCCTTCCACAACATCACCTTCGTGGATTCTTTCAAATAATTCTTTCTGTAACTGTGCTTTCTTCTCTGCGATTAAAACCTTACGGTTACCAATGTATCTTCTTCTCTTCGGATTATATTCCGTAATCACAAATTCAATATCCTGACCTGCGTATTTGCTTAAATCTTTTTCGTAAGTATCAGATACCAGGCTTGCAGGAATGAAGATTCTTACTTCATCTACCACTACGCTTAAACCGCCGTCTAATACCTGTGTTACTTTTGCAGTCAATACTTCCTGGTTATTGAATGCTTCTTCGATTCTCTTGTTTCCTTTTTCTGCTGCAAGTCTCTTGTAGGTAAGTGTTACCTGACCTTCTCCATCGTTCACCTTCAATACTTTAACTTCCATGGTGTCGCCCGGTTTTACAACAGTAGTCAAATCTACATTTGGTTCATTGGTGTATTCGCTTCTTGTAAGGATACCATCTGCTTTGTAACCAATGTTGATGATAACTTCGTCTGGTTTAACATCAATAACTGTACCTTCAACTACCT
>CAZDAT010000075.1:0-10053 GCA_964503695.1 uncultured Lachnospiraceae bacterium | reverse complement strand
TTGGATAATATGCTTTTGTTGACATATTTCTTCCTCCTTAAAATTATGTATATTTTGCCGCCGGAAGCGGTATCTTTCTTTCATGCAGAATCTCCTGCACATCAATAAATATTATGGCAGAAGGGGAAATAAAAGTCAATCATTTTCCCTTTAATTTCCCCTCTGTTTTAGACAATTTATAATTATTTCACATTTTCAGATTCTGAAACTGGTCTGGTTACACGCCTTAGCCACTCTGCTTCTTCCCCTGTCATGAGTGGTGCTATCTTTTCATAAACCTCCCTGTGATAGCGGTTCAGATTTTCTATATCTCTTTTTTCCATAAAGGAGGGGTCTATCAAATCCAAATCAATGGGGGCAAAGGTCAGACCTTCAAAATGCATGAACTGTCCGTCTCCGTTTTTCTCACCTTTTTTCACCACCATGATATTTTCCGTACGGATGCCATGACTTCCTTCTATATAAACACCCGGCTCATTGGAAAGAACCATTCCTTCCTCTAATACCGCTTCCTTCATCCCTTCCGTAAAACGCCAGCGGATGCTCTGTGGACCTTCATGGACATTTAAAATATATCCAATTCCATGTCCTGTTCCGCATTTATAGTCTATATTCATGTCCCACAACGGGCCTCTGGCAAGTATGTCAAGATTTCTTCCGGTACATCCATACAGGAATCTGCCATTTAATAAGCGAAGCATTCCCATGGCAACTGCGGTATAATGTTTTTTCATTTCTTCCGTGACCGTTCCCAGGGCATAGGTTCTGGTAACATCTGTGGTTCCTCCCAGATATTGTCCGCCACAGTCAATTAACAGCATTCCTTCTGCCTTAAGCTCTTTAAAATTATCTTCGGTTGCCTGATAGTGCATCATGGCTGCATTTTCGTTATAACCACAGATGGTAGGAAAAGATAACTCTATAAATCCTTCTGTCTGTCTTCTCAGATTATCCATGTACTCTGCTGCCGAAAGCTCTGACATGGGAATTTTTCCAATGTTTTCTTTCAGCCATTTCATGAAACGGCATACCACAAGCGAATCTTTCAGGTATACCTGTCGCATCTGCTCCATTTCCACGTCATTTTTCTTAGCTTTTAATCCTTCTGTAGGATTCTCGCCAAGCTCCACTTCTGCTGCTTCTTTTACCAGTTTATAAATGGCAAAGCTCATATTTTCCTTATCTAATAACACAGAACCATCCCAGGTATTGTTTTTTAAGAATTCCATCACATCATCATATTCGCCAAGCTCCACAGGCTGGTTTTTAAGCCACTCTGCCAGACTATCTGTTACGGCTTCTTTTTGTAAAAATAAGTAACTCTTATTTTTTGTTATCACTGCATAAGACAGGGCTACGGGATTGCATTCCACATCATTTCCGCGGATGTTATAAAGCCACATAATGTCATCCAGCTTACTTAAAACCAGATTATGGCAGCCTTCCTTCTGCATATCTTCTCTTACCATTTCCAGTTTTTCTTCTACGGTTTTTCCACATATCCCTTCTTCAAGGGCAAATATCTTTTCACATTTTCTCCCAGGTCTGTCTGTCCAGATTTCATTCACATAATCTGCCTGGTAAAGAATGTGTCCCTGCTTCTTTTCTATCATCTCTTCCATCTGCTGTCCCAGACGGATGGTTACCGTTCTTCCATCAAAGGCAAGGGTCTCCCCCTCCTTCATATTCTGTTCCAGATATTCCACGGTTGTGGGAACTCCCTCTTCTGCCATACGCATAAGCTTAATTCCGGTTCCCTCCAGTTCCTTTTCTGCCTGAATAAAATATCTTCCATCGGTCCAGAGTCTGGCACTGTCTGCCTCTACCAGGAGATTACCATTAGAGCCGGTAAAGCCTGACATAAATTCTCTTTCCTTAAAATAGTCATCTGCATATTCTGAGTTGTGGTAATCAGCAGTGGTAATGTAGTAATACTGTACACCTCTTTCCTCCATCAGTTTTCTTAATGCAGACAGTCTTTCTGTAATGTCGTGATTCATGATTTTTCTCCATTCCTAATCTGTTATAAATTATTTATTCCCCACGATACTTCCTCTTCACATAATCGCGGATTTTATGATTATCGTCTAACATACGGCATCCTACAATGTAAGTTCCATCGCTGTCTGTGACGCGGATTACATATCCCTTTAATGGCATATTCTCTAAGAAGTCAATATCTTTTACCCGTACCGTAATCATGGTTGCCTTGGCATCCATCATTTCACTGTTCTTTGTCTTGACAGCATATCCATTGGCACTGATATTAATCATTTCACCTTCCAGAATATGTCCGGAGCTGCTTAACTCTATTTCACAGGCTGCCTTTAGCTGCATACGTGGGTACTTTCTTCGGTTTACAACCTTTGGATTTCCATATACATCAATAATATATTTATTATTTCTGTAGGTAATGCGGGCATCTTCCCATTCATAGACACTGTTATTTACAATAATGCGGGCACCGTATTTTTGTTTTTTATCGTAAATCATTTCAATTTCCTGGAATTTCAGTTCATCTACGATAAAATTACCGCTGTCATCAATCTTGGAAATTTCTCCCCGGTAATCCCGTTTTACCATAACATCTTTTTCATATACACTAAGGTACATACCCTCCTGTATATCATTTTTACCCATAAAGCCTCCGGTACCAAGGTCTTCTATGAGAGTTCCCACTACATTTTCTATTAAGAGAATATTATTTGATGTTTCATCATACTTATTCCGCATGATTCTTACGGTTTCATCAGCCATGGAAACATTCCGGTTCATCTGTTCCACAACTTCACCGACCTGCTTCATGTTACCTACCATCTGCTGGTTGGATTTTTCCACTTCATCCATGGCTTCGCTTACTACACTAAAGTTTCTTCCAAGCTCCATGGAATCTTCCGTAATGGCATTCACCCTGTCATCTGCCAGTGTCACATTTTCCTGGTTGGTCTTGATAATCTCTAACGTTTCTTCTATGGATTTTGTCATCCTCTCACTGGTTTCTTCCAGCTTTCTTAAAGCACTGCGGATACTGCCTGAGGAATCCTGCGTTTCTTCACTCAACTGACGGATTTCCTCTGCAACCACAGCAAAGCCTTTTCCTGCTTCTCCTGCACTGGCTGCTTCGATAGATGCATTTAATGCCAGCAGATTGGTCTGGTTATTGATTTTTTCTATGGTACCCATTTCATCCTTTACCATTTCAAATTCATCAATAAATTCTTTCAGATTTTCTTCAACCTCTGCTGACAACCTTGCCATTTCCCGGTTGCATCTGACTACCTCGGCTAACTGCTCCGAGCCGGTTCTTGCATTGCTGACGGACTGATTCATAAGACGCATCATTTCCTGAATCAGAGAAACCACGCTGGTTACCTGTTCGTTAATCTTATCCGTAGCCGTAATGGAAGCACCTGTTTTTTCATGGAGATTCTCATTATTTGCAATCAGTGCCTCCATATTCTTTTCCACGTCAACGGCACTTGTCTGGTTTTCTTCTGCCAGCTCCCGGACCACTACCATGCCATCTACCATGGAATTGCTGGCATTTTTTACTTTTTCAATACTATGGACTACTTTGTCCAGGTTGGTATTTACTGCATCAAGCATGGCTCCGTCGGATTTTACCAGATGCTTAATTGCCCAGGTATAACCGATATATGCCAAAAGAATACAGCCGAACTGAATCTCATAGGAAACCACGTCATCGTGGGTAAGCCCCGTGGTATTCATCTCATTCACCATGGAAACTGCCACCACTAAAACATTGGCAATTCCACAGCGTATCATAAGCCACTTGTCCTTATAAAGCATCAGCATACTGACTACCGGAAATATGTAAGCAAACGTAATATGGTCATATGCCGTAAACAATACAAAAAAATAAAAGCAAAAATATCCCACCGCAATCAGATGCTTACAGTAAACAAAGCCCCAGCCCCTTAATCTCAGAAACAGAAATGTGACAAATATGGGCAGCCAGCATATGCAGGAAAAAACAATCGTATAATTTGTAGTTCTTCCTCCCTTTAACCATTCTATCACGTAAGCTGCCGTCAGTACTGCCCCAATCAGCACCCAGATTAGCAATGCCTTTTTATTTGCTTCCGCTTTGAAATACTTCTCGTCGTAATTCATACTTTTCCCCCTTTGAGTAAAAAATTTCACATTTACATTATCATACCATAAAATATCTGTTTTGTCTTTTAAGAATCCTCTGACATTTTAATATTTTTCAATCTTTTTTCACACATATCCCTCCGTCAAATGTTAAATTTTTGTAAACTAAGGCTTTTTTATTGTCATCCTTTATTCTTTTATGATAAACTGAATCTATTATTTTTGAAAAAAGTAATTTTAAAGGTAATCAAAACAAAGAAGGAAGGTGGCAACTAATGTTGGATACAAACATTTATTCAGAAGTAACCCCTGATATTATCCAGTTAGCTGCATTAAGCGAAAAAGCTGGAGTCATTGATTCAGAACTCTTTACAAAATATGATGTCAAGCGGGGACTCAGGGATGTCAATGGTAAAGGTGTCTTAACCGGACTTACCAATATCTCTGATGTAAGGGCAACCCAGCTCATTAATGGGGAACGTGTGCCTGCCCATGGTGAATTATTTTACCGCGGCTATAATGTAAAAGATTTAATCAAAGGACTGCCTACGGATAATCATTTTGGATTTGAGGAGGTTACTTATCTTTTACTTTTTGATAAGCTTCCCAATGCAAAAGATTTGGAAGAATTTAAGGAGCTGCTTGCCTTTTACAGAAGTCTTCCTACCAGCTTTGTCAGAGATGTCATAATGAAAGCACCCAGCCGGGATATGATGAATTCCCTCGCCAGAAGCGTACTGACCCTTTATTCTTATGATGATAAGGCAGATGATGTTTCTTTACCCAATGTCCTGAGACAATGTCTGCAATTAATCAGTACCTTTCCCCTGCTTTCTATCTATAGTTATCAGGCATACCACTATTATCATGACGGCGGAAGTCTGTATATCCATCAGCCGGTCTGGGAATATTCCACCGCAGAAAACATTCTGCATATTTTAAGGCCGGACAGCAAATTTACACCACTGGAAGCAAAGATTTTAGATATTGCATTAATTTTACATATGGAGCATGGAGGCGGTAATAACTCCTCCTTTACCACACACGTAGTATCTTCTTCCCTGACTGATACTTATTCTACCATTGCTGCTGCCATTGGTTCCTTAAAAGGTCCCCGTCATGGCGGTGCCAATATCAAGGTCATAAAAATGTTTGAGGATATGAAAGAAAAGGTTTCCGACTGGGAAGATGAAGAAGAGGTTGGCAATTATCTGGCAGATTTATTGAATAAAAAAGCATTTGACAAGGCAGGGCTTATTTATGGTGTAGGCCATGCCATTTACTCCAAATCTGACCCGAGAGCAGTTGTATTTAAAAAATTCGTAAAAGAATTATCCGAAGAAAAGGGGCTGCAGAAAGAATTTGCCCTCTATTCGCTGGTTGAAAAGCTGGCACCCGAAATCATTGCCAGGGAACGGCATATCTACAAAGGAGTAAGTATCAACGTAGACTTCTACTCCGGTTTTGTATATAATATGCTGAATCTTCCGGTGGAATTATATACTCCGATTTTTGCCATGGCCCGGATTTCCGGCTGGTCTGCACATCGTATGGAGGAATTAGCCAATAACGGCAAGATTATCCGCCCGGCTTATAAGAGCATCTGCAAGGAACGGGAATATGTCGACATGAAAGACAGGTAAGGGCTGTTACAATTTCATAAAAAAAACAAAAGGGGACTGTCGCACTAATAAATCAATTTTTGAAATCTTAATACGACAGCCCTTTTTGGATGAAGATTAAATTATCATTATTTAATATGTAAATATTTCTTTTGTGCTTTTTTTAACAGTACAATAAAAATAATCAATACCGCAAAAAAGATAAAGCAAAAGCAGGTTGCCGCCATCTGCAAAGACGTAATCTTTACACTTAAAATTCCAAGGCATCCGCTGATGCAGGCACAGACTCCTACTATAATTCCTTTCCAGAACATATAAAGAATAAAGCCTGCCACATCCGCATTTTTCGGAATGGTCATATCCTTATTTATCATAACTCCCTGTGGAATTACTCCGTCTCTTTTCATAATAAAAGTATGGTACAAAATATAAATTCCGCATCCAAATACCAAAGCATCAATAATACTCATTTTTTCTCTCTTTCTATGTACATTATATTCCTAAAAATCTCTTAACTTCCTCTGTCATGGCATCCTTTTCACAAATATGGTCATGACGCACCGGGGCATTTCTTATTTCATCAATTGCCTTTGGAATCTCGACATTTGCTATCTTTGCCAGCTCGTCTATCTGTTCAAAATCCGACAAGTCATTGTATTTTGCATCAATGGCACTTAACACACTTCTTCCGAATTTGAAAGGACTTGCCGTGGAAGCAATGACCGTCTTTGTAGTATCTTTGGTTTCTGCCGCATATTTATCATAAACTGCTGCCGCCACTGCGGTATGGGTATCTATTACATAGCCTGTCTTTTCATAGACATCCTTTATTTTGGCAAAAGTGTCTTCTTCGGATGCATAACCTCCGTAAAAGTCATTCATTTTTTCTTTCATGCTTTCTGTAATATGATACACGCCTTTGTTCTGAAGACTTTCCATATATTCTTTATTTTCTTTTGGATTATCACCGCACATACGGTAAATCAGCCTTTCCAGATTGCTGGAAATCAAAATATCCATGGATGGGGAGGAGGTTAAAACAAATTCCCGGTTTCTGTCATAGCTTCCTGTTGCAAAAAAATCATACAATACTTTATTTTCATTGGAAGCACAGATAAGCTTTCCAATAGGCACTCCCATATTTTTTGCATAATAAGCTGCTAAAATATTTCCAAAATTTCCGGTGGGAACCACCACATTGATTTTTTCCCCTTCTTCGATTCTTTCTTCTTTTAACAGATTCAGATACGCATACACATAATATACAATCTGCGGCACCAGACGGCCGATGTTGATAGAATTAGCCGAAGAGAACTGGTATCCTTTTTTATCCATATATTCTGCCAGTTCTTTATCATTAAAAATCTGTTTTACACCGGACTGTGCATCATCAAAATTACCATGAATCCCTACTACGTATGTGTTTTCCCCTTTCTGGGTCACCATCTGACGCTCCTGCACAGGACTGACACCGTTTTTGGGATAAAACACAATAATCTTCGTTCCTTTTACATCTGCAAAGCCTGAAAGTGCTGCTTTTCCGGTATCTCCGGAAGTGGCTGTTAAAATCACTATCTCATTTTCAATTTTATTTTTCTTTGCACTGGTAGTCATAAGATGAGGCAGGATGGATAATGCCATGTCCTTAAAGGCAATGGTCGCTCCATGAAATAATTCCAGAAAATACACTCCGTCGGCTTCCGTTAAGGGAGCAATCACTTCGGTATCAAATTTATCATCATATGCCCGTCTGATACAGTCTGTCAGCTCTTCCCTGGTAAAATCCTCAAAATAAAGCTTCATAACTTCATATGCCAATTCCTGGTAGCTTAAATTCTTCCACTCTTTCAGCTTTTCACCTATTACAGGAATCTCACCCGGTACAAATAATCCTCCATCACAAGCCAGACCTTTTAAAATTGCCTGGGATGCGGTTACATTTTTTTCTTCGCCTCTGGTGCTGTTATATAAAACTGCCATGCAACTTTCCTCTTATCTTTCCGTTATTTTGGCATATATTTTAGCACATCTGTCCTTTAACTTCAATATTACAGAAAAAACTCATGACCGCCATAGGCAAAAAGCCGTTCTAAATTTTCATCAAACCAACGCATATTGTTTTCATCTGCCGCTTTTCTTGCCGCAAAATATAATGCCCCCTGGGAATTATCTTCCCCCTGCAATACGCGGTTGACTGCCTGTATGGTTTCTGCAGACACCGTAACCGAATAAAATCTTCCGTCACTGACAGGCGAAAACTGTGTCACTCCGTTTTCCGACTGGAAAATCACTTCGTTAATGGTATCCGGAAATTTATCATTTTCCACCCGGTTCAAGATTACATTTGCCACCAACATTTTTCCGACAATATCTTCCCCGCCAGCTTCTGCTTCCACCATATGGAGCAGATTGTCATATTCTGACTGTGTTACCGCAATCTGCCTCTTTTTTGTCATCACATCCGCTGTCAGAACCCTCTGCTGTGAAACCTTCTCCTTGGTCACTCCCAGAAAGCTGGTCACCTGCATCATCGGCTGATATTCTTCACTTGTGGTAAATGCTTCCGCTACTTTTCTATCTATGGCAATTCCCTGTACACTCAAGCCTGCCAGGAAAAGAACCATGGTAAACAGACTAAACAGTGCGGCATATTTCTTATACATAGATTTTCCTCCATTTATCCTCTTTCATAACTTATAAAAATAAGCTACAATATAGTTTATACAAGTATTGGAAAATTTATGACAAAATTGTTACAAACCATTAACAGAAAGGAATCTTTGAACATATGAGTCTGCCCGGAAGCTTTCGAGCCGTAAAAAAAGATGGAACCATTTACTATCGTTCTTCGATTACTTATAAAAATAAACATATCAGTCTTGGAAGCTTTGCCTATGAAAAGGATGCCCATATGGCATATTTACAGGCAAACGAAGTTATCAATAATTTACAGTTAACGTTAGATTCCTACCCCGGAAATTCCCTGTTATCTTTTGAAAAATGGGTGATACTCTTAAACTTTCGGGATAATAATATGTACTTTGGTACGCCCATTTATGTACGCCCCAAGTTTTTCTATTATTATCTTACAGAAAAAGAACGGTTAATTTTTGATATTGACGATTTGTTTTTCTACTCCTCGCACAAAATCAGCCGGCGGGGCGGGCATTTATTTGTTGCGGATTACGGAATGCAGTTAAACATCAATTCCAGATACGGAATAAAAAATTATGCCGTTTTAGACAAGGACTATCGTTTTATTAATGGTAATATTCATGATTATCGTTATGAAAATATTGAAATCTTAAATCCTTACCATGGTGTGTCTGTTTCCCGAAAAAGAAACAAAAAAAAATACACTGCCAGACTGCATCTTCATGGAAACTTTACCATCGGGCATTATGAAACTGCCATGGAAGCCGCCATTGCCTATAACAAAGCCATTGATATCGTGAAAAAAAACGGATGTATGAAAAATTTTACTCCGAATTATATGGAGGGAATGTCTCCCCTCACATATGCCGAGATTTATTCCAGGGTGAAGGTAGCAGAAAAGCTGCTGGATTACAGAGATTTTTAAGAGTTTTAAATACCCTTTTAATTGTTTTTTTATAAGGAATCGTTTATACTGAATCTGCCATACAAATTTCAGACGGCAAAAGTAATTAAGGATTGCTTCTCGCTTCGCAGCTCCTGCAATCCTGCCCGATATTTTTTTTTAGGAAAGGAATATTCATTATGAGCCGAACCGTAGCCATTGGCATACAAAATTATGAGCAGCTTATCAAAAATAACTGCTTTTATATAGATAAAACATCATTTATAAAAGAATGGTGGGAAAACCTTGATATGGTAACCTTGATTGCCCGCCCCAGACGTTTTGGAAAAACCCTGACCATGAGCATGGTAGAACATTTCTTTTCCATAAACTATGCTGGCAGGAGCGATTTATTTCTTGGGAAAAAAATCTGGCAGGAAGAAAAATACCAAAAACTGCAGGGCACTTATCCGGTTATCAGTCTCTCTTTTGCTAATATTAAAGAAACGGATTATCCCACAACCGTTTATCGTATATGTCAGTTTCTGCAAAAATTATATGAACAAAATTCTTTTCTTTTAGACAGCAATATTATGTCTGATACCGAAAAAGAATATTTTAAATCCATGAAATCCCAAATGTCCCGGAAAGATGCACCCCTTGCACTTTACCAGCTTTCGGATTTTCTATATCGTTATTATAACAAAAAAGTCATCATTCTTCTGGATGAATATGATACTCCCATGCAGGAAGCCTACATCCATGGTTTCTGGGATG
>CAZDAT010000074.1:0-10071 GCA_964503695.1 uncultured Lachnospiraceae bacterium | reverse complement strand
TTTGTAAACGGACTTCGTGTTACCGATGCGGAAACCATGGAAATTGTGGAAATGGTGCTTGGGCGTGTCAATAAGCGGCTGGTGGGCATGGTGGAAGAACTGGGCATAAGGGCTGTGGGATTAAGCGGAAAAGACGGTAAGCTTCTTATGACCAGAAAGAAATATTCCGACGGAGAGGATATCGGCTATGTTGGAGAAGTAAAACAGGTACAGCCGGAGATTTTATATGATTTGCTGGAAAAAGGATACCTGCCGATTGTTTCTCCCATTGGTCTGGGAGAAGAATTTGCCACCTATAATATCAACGCGGATGATGCGGCATGTGCCATTGCAAAGGCAGTTTGTGCAGATAAACTGGTATTTTTAACAGATGTAGAGGGTTTATACCGGGACATTAAAGATTTGACTTCTTTTATTTCCCACATTACCGTAAATGAGGCAAAAAAACTGGTGGAGGAAGGATTTATAGGCGGAGGAATGCTTCCCAAGCTTGGAAACTGCATATCCGCCGTTGAAAATGGGGTAAACCGGGTACATATCCTGGATGGGAGAATCCCCCACTGCCTTTTACTGGAAATCTTTACCCATGAGGGAATCGGAACCGCCATTGTAAAGGAGGAAGAGTAAGGAGAACATTATGGAAATCATGAATACATATATGGAAGAGGCAGAAAAAGCCCTGCTTCATACCTATAACAGATATCCTGTAGTATTTGACCGGGGCGAGGGGGTGTATCTGTATGATGTCAATGGAAAAAAATATCTGGATTTTTGTGCAGGGATTGCGGTGTTTGCCCTTGGGTATAAAAATGAAGCCTATAACCAGGCGTTAAAGGAACAGATAGATAAGGTGATTCATACTTCAAATTACTTTTATAACGTACCTGCCATTGAAGCTGCAAAAAAATTAAAAAAGGTATCCGGCATGGACCGGGTATTTTTTACCAACAGTGGTGCGGAAGCGGTGGAAGGAGCCCTGAAAGCGGCAAGAAAATATGGATATTTAAAGGATGGAAAAGCAGACCATGAAATCATTGCCATGGAGCATGGCTTTCATGGAAGAACCTTTGGAGCCTTATCCGTAACCGGAAACAAAAAATACCGGGAAGCTTTTGAACCCATGATTGGAAATATCCGGTTTGCCGCCCTGAATGATTTTGAAAGTGTGTCAGGTCAGGTAACTGAGAAAACCTGTGCCATTATTATGGAAACCATGCAGGGAGAGGGCGGAATATATCCGGCAGAAGAGGCATTTTTAAGAAAGGTAAGGGAGCTTTGTGACCAAAAAGACATTTTACTGATTTTAGATGAAATCCAGTGTGGAATGGGCAGATGCGGCAGTATGTTTTTGTGGCAGAAATATGGAATCCGGCCGGATATTATGACCACAGCCAAGGCTTTGGGCTGCGGAGTTCCTGTGGGAGCTTTTCTGATGACCGAAAAGGTGGCAGCCCATTCTTTAACGGCAGGGGACCATGGCACTACCTATGGAGGAAATCCGCTTGCGGCAGCTGCCGTTCATAAAGTGCTTGATTTATTTGAAGAGAACCATATAATAGAAAATGTAGCAGCTGTCGGAGGTTATCTGGAAAAAGAACTGGACAGACTGGCAGAAAAATATGAATTTATTGAAACAAGGCGGGGCATGGGTCTTATGCAGGGACTGGTGTTTACCCATCCGGTGTCTCCCATTATCCGGAAAGCATTGGAGAAAGGGCTCATTTTAATCAGTGCAGGAGAAAACGTGATTCGCTTTCTTCCGCCCTTAATTATAACAAAAGAGCACGTGGATGAAATGATGGGAATCCTGGAGTCTTGTTTTCAGTAGTAGAAAGAGATGTGTGAATGAGTTTAAAAAAGAAAGTTATATCATCAGTTTTGGTTTTGGTTCTGCTATTTTTTGTTTTGTATGCAGGAAACCGGGTAAAGGAAGAAGAAAAGCAGGCAGTTTTTGATAATGCAAAGACCATACATATCTGGTATACGGATGAAGCACTGACCGATTATATCAGCAGTATGGCAGTAAAGTATAATGAGGAATACGGAGTACGTGTGATTCCCTCTCTTCAGTCAGGACTGGAGCTTTTGCAGAAAATTAATGAGGCCTCCTTAACCTCGGAATATTATCCTGACCTTTATATTGCAAGTAACGACAATATGGAAAAAGCATATCTGACGGGACTTGCCATGGAAATTCAGGATGAGGAGGGTGTGGTAAGCCTTGAAAATTTCCCGGAAAGTGCCATGCATGCGGTTACTTACCAGCAAAAAATTCTGGGCTACCCTTATTATTATGAAACCAGTGCCCTGTTATATAACACCACTTATCTGGAAGAGCTTGCAAAAGCAGAGGTGGAGGCAGAATTAAAAGAAGCAGGAATCACGTTTGAAAGCGAACAAAACCAGACAGAAGGTGAAGAGAAAAAGGAAGAAGACACCGGGGAAAATCCATCCGGGGAGGAACAGGAAGTAAGCTATGAGGTTTCAAAAGAGGAAATCGAAGAAAGGATTCATGAAAAGCTTCCGGAGCTGATACCGTCTACCTTTGAGGAATTGTTAAAATTTGCAGAAAACTATGATGCACCGGAGAACGTGGAAGCGGTGTTTAAATGGGATGTGGAGGATATCTTTTTTAACTATTTCTTTGCCGGAAATTATATGAACATCGGCGGAACCTGCGGCGACAGCAAGGATTCCATAGATATTTATAATGAAGATGCCATTCGTGCCCTGATGGTATATCAGGAATTAAGCGATTATTTTGCCATTGATGCCAGTGATGTGGAATATGAATCTGTCATTGAAGAATTTATGGCAGGAAGTGTGGTTATGACAACGGCAACCACAGACATTATTAAAACTCTGGATGAGGCAAAAGAAAACGGGGAATTTACTTATGATTACGGAATTGCACCAATCCCCCGGTTAAATGAGGAAATGGATACCAAAAATCTGTCGGTGACAAATACCATTTATGTCAATGGTTATACCAGGATGAAGAAAGAAGCAAATCATTTTGCCAGATATCTGGTAGAAGAGCACGCGGCGGATTTATATGAGGCAACGGGAAAGGTACCTGCCAATAAGAATGTAACCTATGATAATCCTAATCTGGATATGTTTATGGATGAATATCAGGATTCCGTTCCCATGCCGAAATTAATGTCCATCAGTAATTTCTGGGTAAAGATGGAGATTATGTTTGACCATATCTGGAATGGAGAGGATGTTTCAAAAGAATTAAAAATGGTTTCCGAAGAGATTATGACACAGTTAACCGGAGAACCATATGAAGAGACTTATATAGAAGTGGAAAAGCCGGAAGAAGGATTTATGGATTATTCGGATGATTAAAAACAGGAGCTTATAAAAGTGCAAAAGAAGAACGGCATTATGTACAAAGAAATTTCTGATATTTTGAGTTCAGAAAAGCAGTTGTGCATGATGCCGTTTTTGATATTTGCAGAGGTTTCTTCTGACCAGTTTACGTTTTAGTAAAAATGACTATTGTGTGGATGAAAAAAGTAGAATAGAATGAAACTACAACAGGGAAAAAGGGGATTCTTCGAAAGGAGAATTCATGTTACAAAAAAATAAATATAGAAAATTACTGTCAGTGGCAGGCTTATGTCTGCTTCTTTCGGGATGCAGAAAGGAAAGTCTTTTTTTCACAACACAGAATCCGGAAGACTTTATTTTACAGGAAGAAGTTGTGTCCATGAGTGAGGAAGAAATCACCAAAGAAAAGGAACAACAGGAAGAGGCATCAGGAACACAGGAAACGGAAGAAACCAGGGAAGAAACCAGGGAAGAAACGAAAGAAGAGATTCTGATAGCCGTTCATGTCTGCGGAGCCGTAAATACCCCCGGTGTATATTATTTACAGGCAGGCCAGAGGATATATGAAGGAATCCAGATGGCAGGCGGATTTCGTGAAGATGCCGACAGCGAGTATCTTAATCAGGCAGGATTTTTGGAAGATGGGATGAAAATTGTAGTTCCAACCATGGAAGAAACCAAAAATCTTAAGATGACAGAAGAAGGGGAGACGGCACCACAGATAGGAATTGTGACAGCAAAACAAAGTAATGGTGAAGCTAATGACGGTAAGGTAAACTTAAATACGGCAGATGAGGCTCTTTTGTGTACTCTTCCGGGAATCGGGGAAAGCCGGGCAAAGAGTATCATTGCTTATCGTAAAGAACATGGTTCTTTTGAAAAAACAGAGGATATTATGAAGGTTTCCGGAATAAAGGAAGCCGCTTTTGAAAAAATAAAGGATGCAATTACAGTTTCTAATTAAAAAAGCAGGGATGGGAGAGAACATGGGTAAGAAGGTCTTGGTAGTGGATGATGAAAAGCTGATTGTAAAGGGAATCCGTTTCAGCCTGGAGCAGGACGGAATGGAAGTGGAAGCAGCATATGATGGAGAAGAAGCACTGGAAATGGCAAAAAAGACGGATTATGACATTATTCTGTTAGATATTATGCTTCCGAAGCTGGATGGGCTGCAGGTGTGTCAGCATATCCGGGAATTTTCCAATGTTCCCATCATCATGCTGACGGCAAAAGGCGATGACATGGATAAAATCATGGGTCTGGAATATGGTGCAGACGATTACATTACCAAGCCCTTTAATATCCTGGAGGTCAAGGCAAGAATTAAGGCTATCATGCGGAGAACCTCATCCCAAAATAAAGAAAAGCTTCTGGAAATAGGAACCATGAAGCTGGATATGGAAGAAAGAAGAGTCTATATAGAAGGAAAAGAGATGAATCTTACCTCCAAAGAATATGATGTATTGGAGCTTCTTGCAAAAAATGCAAATCACGTATACAGCAGGGAAAAATTACTGCATCTTGTATGGGGAACAGAGTATCCCCTGGATGTAAGAACTGTGGATGTGCATATCCGACGTCTGCGTGAAAAGATTGAAAAAATCCCCAGTGAACCGAAGTTCGTTCATACCAAATGGGGAGTCGGTTATTATTTTAAAGCTTAAAGCGGGTGTTTTATGTGGAAAAGTGTGAAGAATTGGTTTAATAAAATTTCATTGCTGCGAAGTCTGCGTGTCAGGATATTTCTCCTTCTTATGGTGATGGGAATGCTTCCCAGTTATATTACGAGAAATACCCTGTTAAAAAATTATGAAGAACGTGCCGTAAATGTAAGAATTTCCGACGTTTCAAATCAGTTTAAGATTATCGCAAATCATCTTCTGACCTACAATTATTTACAGGACACTTCTTCCGAGGTCATTAATGCAGAATTAAACCAGATTTCCAATCTTTATGACGGCAGGGTACTGATTATAGGCAGTAATTTTAAGGTCATCAAGGATACCTATGGAATCAGCGAGGGCAAGACCATTATTTCGGAAGAGGTCATCAAGTGTTTTAAGGGAGAGAATACCACATATTATGATGACAGGGATGGATTTATTGAAATGACCATTCCCATCACAGATACGGTTACCAATCCCCAGGGAGGAGAAAGCCAGACACAGATAAGGGGAGTACTGTTAAGCAGTATTTCCACCGATACCATTGCCCTTACCATCAGTATTCTGCAAAGAAAAGCTTTTGTATTAGAAGCGGTGATGACCATTCTGATACTGGTCATGAGTCTTGTAATTTCCAAATTTTTAATTGCTCCCTTTCATAAGGTGACAAAAGCCATTAAAGAAGTAAAAGAAGGCTTCAGTGATGAAGCAATTTCTGTTCCGGATTATGAAGAAACGGAGCATATTGTAGATGCCTTTAATGATGTGTTGCGAAGAATGAGAACCCTGGATAATTCCAGACAGGAGTTTGTCTCCAACGTTTCCCATGAATTAAAAACTCCGCTGACATCGATGAAGGTGCTGGCAGATTCCCTGATTATGCAGGAAAATGTACCAAATGAATTATACCAGGAATTTATGACGGACATTGCACAGGAAATTGACCGGGAGAATAAAATTATTAATGATTTGCTGACACTGGTGAAGCTGGATAAAACCGATGGGGAATTAAACATCGAGTCCGTAGATATCAATGCCTTACTGGAGCTTTTGATGAAAAGATTAAGACCTATTGCAAGACGGCAGAATATTGAGGTAATTTTGGAAAGCAACCGTACGGTGCAGGCGGCAGTGGATGAAGTGAAAATGACACTGGCTCTTTCAAATCTGGTAGAAAATGCCATTAAATACAATAAGAAAAACGGCTGGGTCAGAGTTGTACTGGATGCAGACCATCAGTTTTTTACCGTCAGGATTGAAGATTCGGGAATCGGAATACCGGAAGAATTTTTAGAGCGTATTTATGAACGTTTTTATCGTGTGGATAAATCCCATTCAAGGGAAATTGGTGGAAATGGTCTTGGACTTGCCATTACAAGAAATATCATTTTAATGCATCGGGGAACCATTCAGGTATCCAGTGTGGAAGAGGAGGGAACCATATTCCTGGTAAAAGTTCCTTTGTTATATAATAAATAGGAGAGATTCCATGAATATAAAAAAAAGATGGATATATATATTGGCAGGCTTCGCTTTTTTTTTAGCAGGATGCAATGGAAAGGCGGAAACTGAAAGAACAGAATATGCAGTGTATTATCTGGACAGGGAGGAAACCCATATTAATGCAGCCGCTTATGAAGCGGCCGCAGGGAAGGATGACCGGGAAACATTGGTTTATGAACTGTTAGGGCAGATGCAGACACAGACAGAGGAAATAGAATGCGTACCGGTCATTTCCGGCTTTCATGTCAAGGAATGTTTTTTTCGTGAAAGTCAGATTACGCTTAATTTAAGTGAAGAATATGAAATGCTTTCTCCGGCAAAGGAGGTTCTGGTAAGGGCCGCCATTGTAAAAACCCTGACACAGGTTGAGGGAGTGGAACTGGTGGCACTGCAGGTGAATGGTAAGAATCTTTTGGATGCCACAGGAAATACGGTGGGTGTCATGTCAAAAGATACTTTCATAGATAATACCGGAGAAGATATGAAAAAGTATGAAGAGGTTACCCTGACATTATATTTTGCCAGTACCACAGGGGACAAGCTGATTAAAGTAAACCGTACCATGCGGTACAATACCAATATTGCGTTGGAAAAGCTGGTGGTAGAGCAGTTAGTGTATGGTCCGGTTGAAAAAAAGGGGAAAAATAATACGGCAGCCATGCTTGCCTCTTTAAATCCGGAAACAAAGATCATCGGGGTAAATATAAAAGACGGGATATGTTATGTAAATCTGGACAACAGTTTTCTGACACTTCCTGCCAATGTTACTTCGGATGTGGTCATTTATTCTCTGGTAAATTCCCTGACGGAGCTTCCCGGAGTCTTAAAGGTACAACTGGCGGTAAATGGAGAAACGGAAGTGTCACTTGGGGAAAAAACACTTTCCGGTTTGTTTGAGCGTAATCTGGATTTAATCCAGACAGAAGAGACAGAGGCAAAATGAGAATTTTTAGAAAAAGACCTATGTGTTATCTGGCAATAGGTTTTCTTCTTATTTTGTGTCTGGGATTAGGAGAGAGAAGCAGTAAACTTAAGGTTGATGTGCAGGAAGGCAGGGAAGTCTGCCTGGAAGGAACCGTGAGTGATAAAGAATATCGGGATTTGCAATATGGCAGTTACCTGCTTTTAACCTTAAAAAATGTACGAATGTATACAGAAGAAGACACAGAAGCTTCTTTTTTGGTGGAAGCAGAAAAAGTGACTGAAGAAGTATTGGAGGGAAAGTATCTATGCAGGATAGAGGGGATAAACCAGACGCAAGAAGAGAATCCCCGGATAAAAATCGGACAGAAAATCTTACTGTCCGGAAAGTATGTCCCATTAAAAGAGCCTACAAATCCGGGGCAGTTTGACAGTGCAAGGTATTATGTTTCCAAGGGGATTTTGGGACAGTTTCAAAAATGTACTGTAAAAAAACAGGGAACCCATTATTCCAAAATCAGAGAAGGTATGTGGCAGTTAAGACAGACGGCAAAACAGCTTTTTTTGCAGGAACTGGGAGAAGATGACGGCGGGCTTATCAGTGCCATGCTGTTGGGAGACAAGGGGAATCTGAATGCGGAAGACAAAGAAATGTACCAGAGAAACGGAATCTCCCATATACTGGCAATTTCGGGACTGCATTTTACTCTTTTGGGAATGGGGCTTTTTAAGATTCTAAAGAAGGTTATGCCGGGCATTAACAGTGCTTCCGTTACCAGTATATTTGTAATGGGGCTGTATTGTGTGTTTACGGGAAATTCCATATCGACGGTCAGGGCGGCCATTATGTTTTCCTTAAGTCTGCTTGCCGGAATGCTTCATCGCAGTTATGACAGCTTGTCAGCCCTTGGTCTTGCGGCAATTCTGCAATCCTTTCAGAATCCATATGTGTTAAATAACAGCGGATTTTTATTGTCTTTTCTGGCAGTTATAGGAGTGACTTTTTTGGGAGAACGATTGCAGAAGCTTCTGGGAGCAAAGACAAAGCTTGCCCGGTCATTATGTGTAAGTCTGTCCGCGTCTTTGGCAACGTTACCTGTTCTTTTATTAAATTATGGTGTTTTTCCATGGTACAGTGTCTTTTTAAATCTGTGTGTACTTCCGGCTATGTCGGTGTTACTATTTCTTGCCATGCTGCTTATTGTAATCAGCTTATGGATGCAGCCGCTGGTTTTAAGTCTTACAGCCCTTTTTTATGAATTTGGCTTTGTTACATTTATCTGTCTGGGAATGGGATTAAAAAATGTAATGGAGACTGGAAGTAAGATTACAGTCTGTTTTCTGCGGCTGGTTTTGGAATATTTTGAAATCTGCTGTCGTCTGTTTGAACATTTTTTCCGCTGGGACAGCTATATCGGTGCTCCGGCAAAAATACAGATTCTGTTGTATGCAATTCTGGTAATTTTAGCCCTTGGCAGACTGGTCAGGCATTCGCCCATGGCAGGGAAAATGCTGCTTTTGATGGCAGTCAGTATTTTGACTTTGCATAGAAACACAGGAGCAGAGATTACCATGCTGGATGTAGGACAGGGAGACTGTGTTGTAATTCGAAATGCAAACGGAAATGTGTATGTTTCGGACTGTGGCAGCAGTACGGTCAGCAATGTGGGAGAATATCGTCTGATTCCTTTTTTGCAATATAAGGGTTATGGAAAAATCAAGGGGATTTTCTTAAGTCATTTTGATAATGACCATATGAATGGTATTATAGAGTTACTAGAGAAGGCACCTTCGGAAAAGATAGAAATTTCCTATCTGTTTCTGCCCCAGTGTGTTCTGTTTATGGAAGAAGATAGAGAAAATCTGGAGAATCTGGAAGCACTGGCCAAGGAAAATAAAATACAGATTATTTTTCTGAAGCAGGGGGATACCTTTCAGGACAATGATATGGAATTTACCTGCCTTTATCCAAAGAAGACAGAAAATGGGGAAGTCTGGGAAGGGAGTCGGAATAATTCTTCCCTGGTATTGAATGTAGAGTATCATAACTTTAGTCTGTTGTTGACCGGAGATGTGGAAACGGAGGGGGAAGAAAACATAATTTCTTATCTTGAGCAAAGCGGTCAATTTAAGAAAAACGGAGCCGGAAAAGATGAAGCGGCAGAATCGAAAGAAGAAATCCGGATTCTGAAAGTAGCCCACCATGGTTCTTCCGGTGCCAGCAGTGAAGCATTTTTAGAGGCAGCAAATCCCATGCTTAGTCTCATATCCTGCGGAAAAAATAACTCTTATGGTCATCCCCATGAGGAAACACTGGAACGGTTAGAGAAAAATGGCAGTCACATTTTAGTTACCACAGATACAGGAGCCATCACTATCCGGGTTAGAGGGAAGAAAGTGAGGGTTAGCTGTTTTTGTGAATAGGGATGGAGAAGAAAATAGGAAATATTGGGGGATGTATGTGGTAAAGATAAAATGTAGTTGAAAAATAAATAATAGTATGTTAATATGATTACAGGATTCCTCTGTCAAACAGGAGGAATATAGATGAACAGTAAAAAACTAAAAGATTTAACCATACGTGACAATTTCATGTTTGCGGCAGTGATGATGGAGGAGGAAAACTGCAAGCCTTTCTTAGAAA
>CAZDAT010000073.1:0-10154 GCA_964503695.1 uncultured Lachnospiraceae bacterium | reverse complement strand
TATTGCTTCTGCAAGATATGTTTCCCATTACGGAAAATTACATAACAAATCAATACATCAGAGGTGGTCAGCCTGTTAGAATTGCAAATGTTGATATTGTTGCAGATATTGAGCATTCTGCAAGGCGTGTAGCTATCCTTTTAAGGCAAGGGGTTAAATTTACACCCACACAGCCGGACATTTTAAGAATAGAAAAAATTATGCTTGACGAATTGAATAATGAACAATAAAAAATAACCGTGATACATTGTGCCGATTGTGACAGATGTATCACGCAAGTATAATAAATTCCATTCTTGACAAACAAAGAAATTATGTTATACTAAGTGTACTAGGAATAATAATACACTTAGAAAACACCATACGGATATCCAACATTTAAAGCTAAAGCAATGGCTAAGTGATTCGAGAAAGAAAGGAGGAAACATGATTGTTCTGGATTTGAAAGACGCAAGACCTTTATATGAACAGATTGTGGAACGGTTTAAGCATCTGATTTTATGCGGTGCACTGCCGGAGGATGAAAAGCTTCCGTCGGTACGAAACCTCGCCATGGAGCTTGCCATAAATCCCAACACCATTCAGAAAGCATATGGAGAACTGGAACGGCAGGGCTTTATCTACAGTGTAAAGGGCAGGGGGAATTTTGTAGCCCCGAATCATAATTTAAGAGAAGCCAGGAAAGAAGAGTTAAAAGAAAAAATCCTGGCACTGGTGAAGGAAGGCGAAAGTATAGGACTGACAAAGGAGGAAATTATAGAATTTCTTGGTTTAAAAAAAGAAATGTAAATTTACAATACTGTAATCAATCACAGAAAAAAGGTTGATAGAAAGGAAACAGACAATGATTGCATTAAATAATATATCAAAGCGTTTTTCGGATGTATGGGCACTAAAGGATGTCAGTCTGACCATGCAGGAAGGCAATGTATTTGGTCTGATTGGAACCAATGGTGCCGGAAAAACTACCCTGCTCAGAATTGCGGCAGGGATTATGAAACCGGATGGCGGCCAGGCATTTATAGATGACAGACCGGTATTCGATAACGAAGAAGCCATAAAGGATATGTACTTTATCCCGGATGAACCCTACTTTTTCAAAAATGCCACCGGAAAGGATATGGAGAAATATTTAAAAACAGTCTATAAAGAGTTTGACGAAAAGGCATTTTATGAATATCTGGATAAATTCGACCTGGATAAAAACAGAAAAATTTCCACCTTTTCCAAAGGAATGCAGAAGCAGATGGCAATTATCTGCGGTCTTAGTGCGAAAACAAAATATCTTATCTGTGACGAAACCTTTGACGGCTTGGACCCGGTAATGCGGCAGGGCATAAAAGGCATTTTTGCAAAGCAGATGGAAGAGAGGGGCTTAACGCCCATTATTGCTTCCCATAATTTGCGAGAGCTGGAAGACATTTGCGATATGGTAGGTCTTTTGCATAAGGGCGGTGTGATTTTATCCAGGGATTTGCTGGAAATGAAATGCAACATTCAGAAGATTCAGTGCGTCTTTTCTACTCTGGAAGAGGAAAAAAGAGCAGAACAGCAGTTGTCTCTTTTACACAAGGACAAGAGAGGAATGTTATGCACCTTGACCGTAAGGGGAAGCAGGGAAGAGATGCAGGATTTATTTGCCACCATGGATACGGTATTTTATGAAGTACTTCCTTTATCCCTGGAGGAAATCTTTATCAGTGAAACGGAGGTTGTTGGCTATGACATTAAAAAACTCATTTTTGATTGATATGACAGAAAATCTGAAAAGAAGAAGCTGGGTGTTCTGGGCCGGGTTTTTGACATTCTTTTGTTACTTTCCGGGATTCCTTTTACTGGCATTAAACAGCATCCGGTCAGATTATAAAAATATGACGGAAGAAGTGGCATTATTACAGATGCAGGCAGAAATGAGAGACATTGTCAATGAAGTTTTTCAAATAAATCCGGTGATGCCTGTTCTCATAACTGCGGTTGCCATTCTTATCGGTATTCAGGGATATGTGTATCTGCATAACAAACGGCAGGTAGATTTTTACCATAGCCAGCCGGTCAGCCGCAAGAGACGATTTCTTATTTTGTGGGTCAACGGCATGGTAGTTTTTGCAATGGGCTACCTTATCAATATGCTTCTTGGAATGGTTGTGGCAGCAGCCTTTGGAAGAATGGATATGGGGATTGTTCTGGAGGCCATGAAAGCCTTTGTCATCTATTTTGTGTATTTTCTGGCAATCTCCCATCTGGCAATGATTGCGGTGTTTTTAACCGGAAATACACTGGTTTCCCTTCTGGCTCTCGGCGTACTTTTAGTATATGAGATTGCCGTAAGGGGAATGAAAGAAATCCTGTTTACAAGCTTTTTTTGTACTTATCCAAGCGATAACGTGGAAAATATTTTTTCCACCTGGCTTTCCCCCATTTGCAGCATGCTTAAATATGCGGCAGAACCGGAGATATATTCTTATGGAAAGACATTGTTTACACTTTTCCTGCAGGCAGTGCTGTTTGGTATTATAGGATTTCTGTTATATCAGTACCGGAAAAGTGAAAGTCATGGAAGCAGCATCAGTTTTTCTTTTATCAAGGAAGTGGTACGCTTTTTACTGTTGGTTCTTATCGGTGTGGGTGGAAGTGCCCTTGTGTTCTTTGCGGCAGGGGAGAGTGTTTTACTGGCACTGGCAGGAGGTTTGTTTGTAGTAGCCTTGGGACATGTCATAATTCAGCTTATTTATGAAGTTGATTTACGTGTGGTTTTTAAAAAATGGATTACAGCGGCTCTTTCGTTTGCCGTTGTCGCTTTGATTTTTTTAGGCTTCCGGTATGACTGGGCAGGGGTAGACAGATACATTCCAAAGCAGGCTAAGGTGGACAGTGTATTTATCAACCTGTCGGCAAACAGCGGCATCTGTGAATATAATAATATCTATATTCTGCCGGATGGAACGGAAGTCTTCCGGTATTCTTACGTGCAAAACCATATGCGTATCAAAGAATTGGACACAATTTATAAATTGCTTGATAACAGAGCCATTGTAAATCGGGATACTTTAAAAGAATCCATGGATTTAAATAGTATCCGGGTTGATTTTCACTTAAAAAACGGAAAAAAAGAATCCAGAATCCTTTATCTTAATTATGAAGAAAATTTAGGGCTGTTAGATGAGATTTATCATATGGAAGACTACCAGACCTTGAATAACCAGGTGATGGAAGAGGGATTTGCCGATACTTATCAGCTGGCACATGCGTCTTATTC
The DNA here is from genome assembly GCA_964503695.1 of uncultured Lachnospiraceae bacterium. Classification (GTDB taxonomy): domain Bacteria; phylum Bacillota; class Clostridia; order Lachnospirales; family Lachnospiraceae; genus SFDP01. The sequence goes on along the minus strand of CAZDAT010000073.1, from coordinate 6,898 downwards.
TAACGGAATGGAAAGCTACAAGGTGGAGGACAATCTGGTAAAGGAGCTTTTAGAGGCTTATAAAAAAGACGTAATAAATTCTTCTTATAAAGAAATCTATTATAATCTTCCCATTGGAAAGATTGAGTTTGAGGGAATCGGTCTGCAAAATCAGGAATATCTGAATAAATGGGATGTGCTGATTTATGAATCTTATGAAAATACGTTAAAGCTTCTTTTAAAAGAGGGCATTCCCACCAAGGCAGCCTATGATGAGGCTTTTATGGATTCCATTGTACAGATAAAGGTGCAGTTAGTGGACCGGGTAAGCTATTATTCGGGAGAAAGTCTTATTACAAGATGGTCAGACTATAATAAAACTCTGATTTATGAAAACAAAGAACAGTTTTCCGAATTTATGGAAAATGCCATTCCCGAAGAAAACAGATGGTGGACAGAAAGTGTCAGAGTTCCGAACCAAGACTATACCATACATTTAATTATGGAAAATTCCAATAGTGCTTATGGGTCTTACGCTTATGAGGTATTTTACCAGACCGGGGAGCTGCCTGACTTTATCATGAAGGATTTGGAAGGCGTAGGGTACGGAGAAGAAAAAACGATAAAATAAAGCAGTGTTTAAGTTTCTCCCATAAGGGAATACTACTAATTGTTACATAGAGCTTGAACCATTCAAGAATATGTAAGAAACAATTTAGGAGGCAGTTATGGGAGAAACTTATTTGATTACAAAATTACAGGGAAGACAGATTTTGGATTCCAGAGGAAATCCTACCGTGGAAGCGGAGGTTACGGTAAATGATTCTATTGTGGGAAGAGCCGCAGTTCCTTCCGGAGCCAGTACCGGAAGATTTGAAGCAGTGGAGCTGAGGGATAAAGAAAAGGCATACTTAGGACAGGGAGTCACCAAAGCCGTCAGCCATATTAATCATCAGTTGCTGCAGGATTTATTGGGAAAAGATGTGACAAGACAAAGAGAAATTGATTCGCTTTTGTGTGAAATTGACGGAACCAAAAATAAAGGGGCATTAGGAGCCAATGCCATCTTAGGGGTTTCCTTAGGGGCGGCAAAGGCAGCAGCCAAAGCAAAGGCAAAACCGCTGTACCGTTACCTGCGGGAAAGCATTGGGGAGGCAGATGGGGCGTTTTTACAGTGTGATACTGCAAAAGAATGTGGCATGGCGGCAAAGCAGTTATCCGAAAACTGGAAAAATCTGAAAGCAGAGTACCAGAAAAAATATGTCATGCCGGTTCCCATGATGAATATTTTAAACGGCGGCAGGCACGCAAAAAACACGGTGGATTTTCAGGAATTTATGATTATGCCTATTGGGGCAGAAAGCTTTCATGAGGCACTGCGTATGGGAACGGAAGTATACCATACCTTAAAGAAAATTCTGGCAGAGGATGGAAAATCCACAGCCGTAGGGGATGAGGGCGGATTTGCACCGGATTTAAAGGATGCTTTTGAAGTCTTTGACTATCTTGTGCGGGCAGTGGAAAAGGCAGGCTACGTTTGCGGAAAAGACATTGTATTTGCCATGGATGCGGCAGCCAGTGAATTGTATGAAGAAAATTCCGGGATGTATTTTTTTGCCGGAGAAAGTGAAGTGCTTCAAAACAAGCAGGAAAAAGAATATGATTTTAACGTAAAAGACACCACGGCGGCAGTACCTGACACGAAAGCACTGTCGGTAATGCGAAGTACCGATGAAATGATAAAGCTTTATGAAAAATTATGTGACCGTTATCCCATTTATTCCATTGAAGACGGACTTCATGAAGAGGACTGGGAAGGCTGGAGGGAGCTGACCCGCCGTCTGGGAAACAGGGTACAGCTGGTGGGCGATGATTTGTTTGTTACCAACAGCAAAAGACTGGAAAGAGGAATTAAAGAGCAGTGCGGCAATTCCATTCTCATTAAGTTAAATCAGATAGGAACCCTGACGGAAACCATTGAAGCCATTGCACTGGCACATCAGAATGGATTTACGGCAATTGTGTCCCATCGCTCCGGCGAAACGGAAGACACTACCATTGCAGATTTGGCGATAGCCCTTAGCTGCGGACAGATTAAGACCGGGGCACCCTGCAGAACGGACCGGGTGGCAAAATATAACCAGCTGTTAAGAATTGAAGAAGAATTAAAGGAGGATGCCGGATATCCGGGGCCAGATGCGTTTCACTTAAGAAAAAGATAAAAGTCTATAAAAAAGTAGGTAAAAAGTGCGTTTTACATCTTGCAAACGCCAGCGTCTTATGATAAAATCAAATGCGTATGACTAAGGAGGTCTTTGAAGTATGGAAATTTTAAGAACAGTGTTGACTATTTTGTTTATCATAATTTGTATTGGCTTAACAGTACTTGTATTAATGCAGGAAGGCAAATCTGCCGGATTAGGAGCTATCAGCGGTGCAGCAGAAACATACTGGGGTAAGAACAAGGGTCGTTCCATGGAAGGAACTCTGGTGAAGATTACCAAGTTTCTGGCAATTGCTTTTATCGTAATAGCTGCAATCCTGAATATCAACAGATTCTAAGTAAAATGGTTCGGGGCATTCTTGTACAGGTACAGGAATGTCCTTTTTTCATTCTAAGACTAAGATGAATGAAAACAGAATGCTGATTTTAAAAAGTTAATTTTCTTAATGCGACAGCCCCGGGTAAAGCGGGAAGGCAATGAGAAGTTCAGATACAGTACAGGAAGAACGGAGACAGACATGAAGAATTGGAAAGAACGGAAAAAAGTAATCATAGATTTCATGAAAAATGAGTTTTACGTGCCCATGAAGGAGAAAGAGCTTGCCATCATGCTGCAGGTAGCCCCTGAGGAAAGGGCAAATCTTAAAAAGGCACTGGAGGAGCTGCTAAAAGAAGATAAGATTCAGATAAGCAAGAGGGGAAAATATTCCATTTTTGATGCAAAAACGGCGGCTTTAAATACTGAAAGAATCATAGGAACCTTTATCGGCAATCAGAGAGGATTCGGCTTTGTAGAGGCAGATGGAAGAGAGGAAGACTTATTTATCCCCATGGATAAGGTCAACGGAGCATATCATCTGGATATTGTGGAAGTCGCCTTATTAAAGCATCCGTCGGGAAAACGCCAGGAAGCAGAAGTTATTAAGATTATCGAGAGAGGAACCAAAAATATTGTGGGAACCTTTCAGAAGAGTAAAAATTTTGGCTTTGTGATTCCCGACAACCAGAAGCTGGCAGAAGATATTTTTATTCCCATAGAACGTTCCAGGGGAGCAGTGGATGGACATAAGGTAGTCGTGGAACTGACTGATTATGGAAAAAAAGACCGAAAGCCGGAAGGAAAAGTGGTGGAAATCTTAGGTCACATCAATGACCCCGGTGTGGATATTATGTCCATTGTCAGAGGGTTTGACCTTCCTGTGGAATATCCTGAGAAAGTCATGAAACAGGCAGAACGGATTCCGGAGGAAATCCTGGCGGCAGACTGCGAGGGAAGAAGCGATTACAGGAATGTTACCATGGTGACCATTGACGGCGAGGATGCCAAGGACCTGGATGACGCGGTAAGCCTGACGGTGGAAGATGGTCTTTACCACCTGGGAGTGCATATTGCAGATGTCAGCAATTACGTACAGGAACGTTCTGCACTGGACAGGGAAGCATTAAACAGAGGCACCAGTGTATATCTGGTGGACCGGGTAATTCCCATGCTACCCCACAAACTGTCCAATGGCATCTGTTCTTTAAATGCCGGGGCAGACCGTCTGGCATTAAGCTGTCTTATGACCATCAATGAAAAAGGCGAAGTGCTGGACCACTCCATCGAGGAGAGTGTCATCTGCGTGAAGGAACGTATGACGTACACATCCGTTAAAAAGATACTGGAAGAAAAAGACGAGACGGAAAGAGAACGTTATAAAGAATTGGTACCCATGTTTGAACAGATGGAGGAGCTGGCTGCCATTTTACGGAAAAAAAGAAAAAAACGAGGTTCCATAGATTTTGATTTTCCGGAAACGAAAATCATTCTGGATAAAGACGGCAAGCCGGTGGATATCAAGCCCTATGACAGAAATGTGGCAACCAAAATCATAGAGGAATTTATGCTCATTGCCAACGAAACGGTTGCAGAACATTTTTACTGGCTGGAGGTTCCTTTTGTATATCGTACCCATGATTTCCCGGATCCGGAAAAAATCAGTAAGCTTTCCTCTTTTATCTATAATTTTGGCTATTCCATGAAAGTAAATAAAGAGGAAATCCATCCTAAGGAAATCCAGAAATTACTGGCAAAAGTGGAAGGAAGCAGTGAAGAAGCCCTGATTTCCCGCCTTGCCTTAAGGAGCATGAAGCAGGCAAAATATACCATAGACTGTACCGGACATTTCGGTCTTGCCTGCGACTATTATTGTCATTTTACCTCTCCTATCCGAAGATATCCTGATTTGCAGATTCACCGGATTATCAAGGACTGGATCCGGGGGCGGTTGAAGCCGCAGAAACAACAGCACTATGAAGAGATACTTTCTGAGGTGGCAGCAAAATCCTCCAAGCTGGAGCGAAGGGCTGAAGAGGCAGAACGGGAGACCAATAAGTTAAAAAAGACAGAATATATGGAACAACACCTTGGCGAAGTATTTACCGGAGTTATCAGCGGTGTGACCCAGTGGGGAATCTATGTGGAACTTCCCAATACGGTAGAGGGAATGGTGCATATTTCAAAACTTCCCGGAGATTATTTCGACTATGACGAAACGGCATATGAAATGGTAGGAAGGGAAACCGGACTTTGTTATAAATTAGGGCAGACGGTAAAGGTTCTGGTGGAAAAAACCGATAAGTCTTTAAGAACCATTGATTTTCTGATTTATGAGAGCGGGCAGGATTGTGAAAAACTGTGACAGAGCAAACAATTCGTAACCACTTTTGGCATTTTAATCTTTAGGAAGAAGAGGAAAAAACGAAGGGGAAACAGGAAAGGAAATATAAAAAATGAAAAAAGAAGCCATGAAGCTGGTAGCAAATAATAAAAAAGCATACCATGATTATTTTGTGGATGAGAAAATAGAAGCAGGTCTGGTGCTCCATGGAACCGAAGTGAAGAGCCTTCGCATGGGAAAATGCAGTATTAAGGAATCCTTTATCCGTATCGAAAATGGGGAAATGTATGTCTACGGGATGCACATTTCTCCCTACGAAAAAGGAAACATTTTTAATAAAGACCCGCTTAGAACCAAGAAATTACTGCTTCATAAATCAGAAATCAGTAAACTTCTTGGAAAAACCAAGGAAAAAGGGTTCACCATTGTGCCTTTACAGGTATATTTTAAAGAAGGAAGGGCAAAAATGGAAATTGGTTTATGCCGTGGTAAAAAGCTCTATGATAAACGGCAGGACATTGCCAAAAAAGACCAGAGACGGGAAGCGGAAAAAGAATTTAAAATACGCAATCTCGGCTAAGTCTTAAATTACAGAAAAAATTGAAATCATCTATTGACACAAAGAAAAAGTTTGTTAGAATAAATAGATAGTATAAAAACAACTCTTTTTCCATAGAATAAGAGAAAAAGTTGTTTTCATATAAATAAGGGCCAGTCAAGGTTTCGACGGGGTTTTTGAAACTGGAGAAGCAAGCCGTTGCGACACGTTAATCGCAAACTTAAAATTAAACGCTGAAGATAATTTAGCATACGCTGCCTAATGGCAGCTGTCAGCCTCTTTGTACCTGTCCATAGAGAATCTGGCATCGACTAGATAGGAAACGACACGTGTTAAGCTTTGCACACGCGGGCGTATCATGAAGCTACTGAATGTATCCAGGTGTCTGCTACCGGATGCAGGAGGGAATGAAAAACAACAGACTAAGCTTGTAGAAGTACAGGGGATGGGGCTTCGGACACGGGTTCGACTCCCGTCTGGTCCACTGAATGCGGCAGAAACGGAGAAAGGTTTGGTCGTTCGGATAAATTATATGCACAGGAGAGATGGTATGAGAAAGTATATGGAAAGCCTGAGGAATATCAGTGTAAAGAAGAGAATGAACGCCAGTTTTGGTATTGTGGCAGGTCTTGCCGGTCTTGCGGCTATCGTGGCAGCCCTTCTTTTGATATTTGTGAATATCCGTTATTCCAAGGCACTGGAAAACAATGGGTTTATTCAGGGGGATATCGGTTATTGTGCTACTTATCTGAACGAGGAGAGGATTTTGATTCGTGATATTGTGACGCTCACCGATAAGAAGCTGATTGAAGAAAAGAAGGCAGAGCTGACAGAGGCTGACGAAAAAATCGCATATTATTTTCAGGAGATGTATGATAAGCTGGAGACCGCAGAAGAAAAAAGCATCGTTCAGGAGATGATAACGGATTTGGAAGACTATCATGCCCTGAGAAAAGAAATTATTTCCCTGGGGGAAAGCGGGAAAACCAAAGAAGCTTTTGAAATGCTGCAGGGAGAAGCCGGAACCATTGCAGGAGAACTGGTCAACAATGCAGAAGCTTTGCTTGCCATCAATGTACAAATGGGGGATGAAGTATCTGACAGTTTGGACAGGTTCTGTATGATTCTAGTATTTGCCATTATCCTTCTGCTTACAGCTTCCGTACTTGCCGCAATGCTGTTTGCCAGACATACTGCGGCAGATATTGCAAAGCCCATTGAAAAGATTCAGAATGCAGCAAAAAAACTGGCAAACGGAGAGCTGGATATTCAGGTAGATTTATCAGAGGATAATGAATTTGGAGAAATGGCATTAGATTTTAATGCAGCAGTTTCTAAATTGAGAGAATACATAGAATGCATTGATTACGGTTTGACGGAAATCAGCGGCGGTAATTTTACGGTTCAGCCTACGGTAGAGCTTCTGGGAGAGTTTGAAAATATTAAGATGGCGATGGAGAATATCGTCCTTGGTCA
>CAZDAT010000072.1:0-10210 GCA_964503695.1 uncultured Lachnospiraceae bacterium | reverse complement strand
CACACACTATAAGAAAAAGGAGGCTCATATGGAAAATCAGGATACAGTAAAATTATTAAAAGAGTGTGATGCAGGCAGTAAAATGGCGGTATCGTCATTAGATGAGGTGATGGAGAAGGTACAGGATAAGAAATTAGAAGATTTGCTGAAAAGAAGTAAAGACCATCATGAAAAATTAGGAAATGAAATTCATTCCATGCTTATAAAATGTCAGAGCGAAGAAAAAGAACCCAATCCTATGGCAAAAAGTATGTCATGGTTAAAGACAAATATGAAAATGTCCATGGATAAAAGCGATGCTACTGTGGCGGACTTACTGACAGATGGTTGCAATATGGGTATCAAATCTTTATACAAATATCTGAATCAATATCCGGCAGCAGAAAAGAAAGCTGTGGATATCTGTAATAAACTGATTGATATTGAAAGGGAATTAAGGGAGGGCTTAAGAGAATATTTATAAGGGACTGTCGCATTAAGAAAATGAACTTTTGAAAAACAGCATTATATACAAATAAAACTCCATTGCACTTGTGTTCAAAAGTCGTTTTATTTGTATATAATGCTGTTTTTTTTGAAAGTGAATCTTAATGCGACAGCTCCATTTCTGATGTAAATTTACGTTTTTTGTCTTTATTCTTCTATTGAAGAATAATCCGTTTTTTTGTATAATGAAATCAAAAGTAAAAAAATGTAAGAGAAAAAGACTGGCGGTGCAGGAGCATGAAACGGATTTCCCTGGAAAAAATAGAACAGCAGTATTCTACCGCTTCTTATCGAGAATTATATGAGAAAATATTAGAACTGATAGAAGAGGGAAAAATAAAGCCGGTAAAGAACAGTAAGAAAAACGGCAAGAAACCCGCACTTTACAAAGAATACTGGCTGATAGAAGAAAAAGAAGACAATTCCTTACTTTTGGAGGAATTGTCTTATCAGTATGTGCCTGCCATTTCTACGGATTATTATCTGCATCATTTGAAACAGTATAAAGAAGACCGTGACTTTGTCCTTCTTTTAAACCAGTATTTAAAAACAAATCGGGAAGATTTAAAGATTCCGCAGTCAATGAATGAAAGAAGCTTTGCAATCTGGAAACGTGAAAAATTTTTAAAGGAAGAGCAGGGCGTAAAGATTTTGAAAAGATGCGGCATTTCCATGGATATGTTGAATTTATATCCGACAACGGAGCCCCTTGCTTATTATGCACATTCAAGAATTGTTCCCCAGAATATTTTAATCATTGAAAATAAAGATACCTTTTACAGTATGAGAAAGCATCTGATGTCTGAAAAAGCAACCATTATGGGGCTTGGCGTGGGAACTTTAATCTATGGGGCAGGAAAGGGAATATTAAGAAGCTTTGAGGATTATAACTTTGCAGTTGAGCCATATATGAGGGAAAAAGAAAATAAAATCTATTATTTTGGTGACCTGGATTATGAAGGAATCGGTATCTATGAAGCTTTGGCAGAATTATTTAGGGAAAACTGCAAAATACAGCCTTTTTGTGAGGCATATAAAAAGATGCTTGAAAAAGCAGAAGGTCTTGGAGCAGAAACCATGCCGCGGATGAAGGAAGGACAGAAAAAGCGGGAAAAATATGGATTTTGGAATTTTTTTGAAAGTGCAGAAACAGAGAGGATGAAACGGATTTTAGCCAAAGGACACTATATTCCGCAGGAAATTTTGTCGGTCAGTGATTTTTAGTACATTTAAGAAATTAACTTGGAAAAATCGGAGAAGAAGGAAAATGCAGTATGAATTTTTGAAACAGTTTCCAAAACGCATGAAGCATGTGGGAATGTATGGACTGTTATTGCAGAACAGTGCCCAGAAGCAGACCTGGAAAAGCTATGGCTTTTTAAAAACAGACGAACAGCTTAATTTTATCTTTGCGTTGATGTTATACATGATGGAGCAGTCTTTGAAGGAAGAAAACTGTACCATTGATGATATCGGTGCATTTCTGGATGATTTGAATACCACTTATTTTCAAAAAAATATGTCTTATGAGGACTGTAAAAAACTGGGGGACTTTATCATCAATGTCATTTTGTCAAATGAGGGAAGGGCAATGTATTTTGACGGATATGATTTTGAACAAAGAGCCTATAAAATCATGAACATCAGTTACATAGCCAACCGGATAGTATATGTGGATTCGGAGATTAAGCGGACCTCCTATTATCTGACGGAAGACGGCTATAATCTGCTTCTGGCTACCCTGGAAATTGAAAATAACATGAAGCTTACCATTCATGAAATGATATTTAAAATGCATCTGGAAAAGCAAAGTTATGATAAGGCAGTGGATGAAGTAAAAAATATTTTTAATCTGTTAAGGATTCAGTTACAGAAAATCCAGGAAGCCATTCTTAAGGTTCGCCGGAATGCCCTGAATTATTCTGTGGCAGATTATAAAGAGCTTCTGGAAGAAAATATGGAAACCATTGATTTGACCAAGCAGAAGTTTATCGGTTATCGTGAAACGGTAAAAAAGAGAGCAGCAGAACTGGAAGAGGAAAATATCAATGTAAAAAAATTATCTTCCGAAGAGGAAGAAAAGTTAAACAATCTGAGGGTTATTGAATATTATCTTAACCGGGGAATCGATGAACATCAGAAAATATTAAATTCCCATTTTGATTTAAAAATATTGTACGAGAGAGAGCTGGAGCTTCTGGCACAGATGTCTCTGATTCAGAGATTTTCCATAAGGAATGATTTAGATGATAAAATTTTAAAGAATAGCAGATTGTTGGAAAATCTGGATATTTTTTTTAGACCCTTGTTTTATCGCAGTCAGGAAAAAATCTATAATCTGAATAAGGCACTGGAGCTGCAGAAGCCTATCCGGAAAAAGAAACCGGAGGAAGAGACACAGATTCTGAATTTTGACGAAGAAGAGTGGCAGGAAGAAAGGCTTTCAAGGCAGAAAGAAAAATTGGCAAAATATGAAAAAAGTTTATCTTTCTTATATGCGATTTTTAAAGAAAAGGAGCAGGTAACGTTAGGAGAAATCAAAGAGCTGGCATTAGAGACACCGGAGGGAATGGAAGCTCTGATTCCGCAGATTGATATTTTTAAGGAAATCATGGTGGAGCTTATTAAAAGCAGGGAAATTGACTTACCTGCTTTAAAACAGGAAAGAAAAGAATATATCATAGAGCAGACCTACGACTTCCAGCTTCAGGAAATGCTTGTAAAGCTTGCGGAAGAAGAGACAGGGGAAGACGCGATTTCTAAAATATTCATTATGCGTAAGCCGGAAGAGGAAAGTATCGTATTTGAAAATCTTATGGATGAAAATGGTAATTTAAAAACAATACGATGCTCCAATGTCGTGTTTGAGATAGAAAGATAATATAAAAAGAGGAAGAAAAATGGCATACGAAATGGGAGAAGTGAGACTTAGCCAGCAGATTTTTTACTACCTGTTGGAAAAGCACGAACTGAAGGAAAAAGACGAACAAAGACTGTACCGGGCATATACGGAGGAAGAAAGCATCCAGAATCTGGTGAAATCCCAGGCAGAAGAAGCCAATAGTCATATTGAAAGATATGGGGATGTGATATATCTGATACCAAAGGAAGAAAATACATTTTTAGGATTTTCCAAAGCCGAGTTAAAGAAAAGATTATGTAAATCTTCGGGAACGGATAAGGATTTTTATTTATCGCAGTTTGTCATTCTGACACTTCTGGTCGAATTTTATGACGGGCAGGGAAGCAGCAGTAAATCCAGGGAGTATATACGTGTGGGAGAATTACAGAACAGTATTTCCGCAAGATTAAAAGAAGGAGCGGAGAACAGCACCGAGGAGGGAGAAGAAAAAAACGGCATTGCATTTACGAATATGGCAGAAGCCTATGAAGCCCTGCGTTCGGATGAGCGAGGAACCAGACAGAAAACCACCAAGGAAGGATTTCTTTACCATATTTTACAGTTTTTGGAAGAGCAGGGGCTGGTGGACTATGTGGAAGAGGATGAGATGATAAAAACCACCAAGAAGCTGGATAATTTTATGGACTGGAATCTGTTAAATCAGAACAATTATCAGAGAATCAGAAAGGTACTGGGAGAATGAGCAAGATAAATGCAGTGCGGTTTATTAACCTGAATTATAATAATAATGCAATACGGATTGCAGATGAGACATTTCAGATGGGGGGAAAAAGTACCTTAATGTCTCTTAGAAATGGCGGCGGAAAATCGGTGCTGGTACAGATGATGACGGCACCTTTTGTACACAGACAGTACCGGAAAACAAAAGACCGCCCTTTTGAAAGTTATTTTACCACAGCAAAGCCAACGTTTATTTTAGTGGAGTGGGAGCTGGATTCTCAGGCAGGCTTTTGTCTTACCGGAATGATGGTACGAAAAAACCAGTCTGTGGAAGAAGGAAATACAGAGCCTCTGGAAATTATAAATTTTATTGCAGAATATCCCACAAGATGTGAAATTGATATTTATCATCTTCCGGTGGTGGAAAAAAAGAAAAATGAGATAATCTTAAAAAGCTTCCAGAACTGTAAACAAATTTTTGAAGGGTATAAAAAAGAATATCAGAAGAAATTTTTTTATTATGACATGAATAACTATGCCCAGTCCAGACAATATTTTGAGAAGCTTTCTGAATATAAGATTTTTTACAAGGAATGGGAAGGAATCATCCGGAAAGTAAACTTAAAGGAATCCGGTCTGTCGGAATTATTCTCTGACTGCCGGAATGAAAAAGAGCTGATAGAAAAATGGTTTGTGGAAGCCATTGAGAATAAGCTGAACCGGGAACAGAACCGGATGCGGGAGTTTCAGACCATTATCGAAAAATACGTGCAGATGTATAAGGATAACAAATCCAAAATCGAACGGAGAGATACGATTTTAAAGTTTAAAGAGGATATGCAGCTTGTTGAGGAGAAAACCCATGGATATCTTGAGGCAGAAGAAAGGGTAAAAAATCAGGAAAACCGTATTGCGGCACTACGGGGGGAATTGGAACGTCTGGAACAGGAAATAACCGGAGAAAAACAGACGATGGAAGAAAAACAGGAAAACTGTAAGGAGCAGATTTCTTATATTTTATATGAAAAATTGTCCATGGAGATTCAGAATCTGGAGGATGAATTAAAAAAACGCTCTTCCAATTTTGATATGCTGCAGTTTGAAATGGATGATTTGGAACGTGAAATAGAAAAAATAGAAAAAACACTGCACCTGTATGAGTGTGCAAAGCAGCAGCTACAGGTAGAAGAAGAGCAGGCAGAATATGAGGTTTTAAAGCAGAAGCTTGATGTGATAAAATCCGACGAAAAGGAACTGGAACCGGAACGAAAACAGCTGGGAGGGTATCTGAGAAACCATTTTGAAAAAAAGGTAAGTGAGATGGAATGTGCCGGAAAAGAAAAGGAGGAAGAATGCCGGAAGGAAAAGGAAAAGATAGAAGAACAAAAGAAGCTGGAACAAAAAATTGAGGAAACGATTAAAAATTTATTGCAAAAAATAGCATTTGGAGCGGCACGACTGGAAAACTTCCAGGATAAGGAACAGGAATTTAATGTAAGATATCATGAGAATTTGGGCAGAAATATTCTGGGCGAGTATGAGCCGGGGCTGTTGGAAATTAAGGGACAGGAATATGACAAACAAAAGGCTGAAACCAGCCGGAACCTGAAAGAGCATGGAAGGCTCCAGTTAGAATTACAGGAGAAGAAAAAGGAAGTCTTAAGAAACAAAGAGGATAAAATGGGGGAAAAGATGCAGCTTCATTCTCGTTTAAAAGAGCTTTTAAAAGAAAACGAGGTCCTGGAAAAACAGATGCAGGAAAGACAGAGAATCATGCGGTATCTGGAGGCAGAGGATTTTCTTATCTGGCAGCAGGATAAGCTGCTTGAAATCATCGACCATAAGCTGGCAGATATTGATATGAGCCGTAAGAAACTGGAGCAGGAAGAAGCCGCCCTGCAGCAGGAATGGAAGATGCTTACCTCAGGAGAGCTTCTGGAGCTTCCCGCAGATTTCCAGGAAATATTAGTGGAGCTTGAGCTTCATCCGGTTTATGGGATGCAGTGGCTGGAAAAAAACGGTTATTCCAGGAAAGAAAATCAGACACTGGTACGCAGACAGCCGTTTCTTCCTTATTCGCTTATTTTACCAAGGGCAGAAATAAAAAAATTACAGCTTTATGGAAAAGAAATTTATACGTCTTATCCCATTCCTCTGATTGCCAGGGAAAATCTGGAAGAGGCAATGGTGCAAAACGAAAGCCGGGTATTGGAGCTGGCGGGAATCAGTTTTTATCTGTGGTTTAATGAAAATCTGCTGGATGAAGAAGCATTAAGGCTTTTGATTCTCAAAAAAGAAGAACAGATAAAAAAGAAACAGGAGCAGTTGCAGGCAAGGAAAGAAGAATATCAGGATTATGCAGATAAAAAAAGTATTCTGAAAAACCAGACGTTATCCAAAAAACTATACGATGAAAATCAGATAAACCAAACAGAAACAGAAGAAAAAATAAAATCACTGGAAGAAGAAATCATAAAGCTTCAGGAAGAAGCTCAAAGGATAGAAGAAAAAAGAGAACTTCTGGAAAAGCAGATGACAGAAGAAAGACAGCAGATGGTAAGCTTTTTACAAAGAGAAGAGGATTTTAATAAGTTTTGCAGGGAATACGAAGGTTATCTGCAAAACCAAAAATCGAAGCTGGAAGCGGAGCAGGAAAAAGAAAGGTGTGAAGAAAGAAAAAATCAGACAAAAGAAAAACAGGAGAAATATTTGGAAAAATTAAGAACTTCTCAATTACAGCTCCAGCAGTTACTTTTGGAAAAAAAGAAATATCAGGAAAAGCTATGGAAGTATTCCTCTTACGAAGCCTTAGAGTGTGAGAAAGAGGAAAAGACGGAAAGCCTGGAGGCAAGGTATGAAGCCATTACCAGTGAAATGAGCTTAAAGCTTAAAGAGTTAGAAGAAAATTTCTTAAAAGCGGTAAAACGGCTGGAAAAAGCCAGGGAAGAACTGAAAAAGAAACAGAAAAAATATGGTATAAAGGAAGAAGAATGGCTTTTTATATCCTATCAGGAGGAAGAACAGCTCCATCAGGAAATTCTCTTAGAAGACAGAAAAAACAAATATAAAAGAAAAGAAGTCCTGCATAAAGAAGAAGATAAACAGATAGGCATCCTGGAAAGTAAGATACAGGATAAGAAAAAAGGGATTCTGGAACAGTGCGGCTATGAAAAGCCCCTTGAGAAAAGTGAGATTCATTTTCAGGATTTTGATGCAAGGATAAATCAGTTGAAATACGAACTGAAGGAATATGGCAGTAAAATTAGAAAAATTGAAGAACATTTACAAAGCATTTCCCAGAACCGGAATGTCTTAATGGAGTATGAAAATTTTGTGCTGAAGGAAGAGGTAATCTGGGAGAAAGACATTGCTTCCATGGATGCAAAAGCTTTGGCTGAGTTTTCCGGCATGATGCGAAGAGATTATCGGGAAGAGACCGTAAGACGGAATAAAAAGCGAGAAAGTCTTCAAAACCAGATTCAGTTATTGCTTAGAAAAGAAATTTATCAGGAAGAGTATTACCGGAAGCCTCTGGAAGCCATGCTTGCAGTCAGTGTACAGGCAGTCATGCTTCTGGCACAGCTTAGTGCAACCATACAGTCCTATGACAGCCAGATGGAAAAGCTGGCGGTGGATATAGCCATGGTTGAAAAAGAAAAGGAAAAGATTGCAGGGCTGTTGGAAGATTATGTCAAAGAAGTGCATCAGAACATGGCACGTATTGACGGCAATTCTACCATTACAATCCGAAACCGTGCGGTGAAGATGCTCCGGCTGCAATTGCCGGACTGGGAAGAAAACGCGGGGCTGTACCGGCAAAGGCTGGAGGATTATATGGAAGAGCTGACAAAAGGCGGAGTGGTTTTATATGAACAGAATGAAAAGGCGGCAAACTTTTTCAGCAGCAGGATAACAACCAGAAGCCTTTATGATACCATTGTGGGAATCGGGAATATCCAGATGAAGCTTTATAAGATTGAAGAGATGCGGGAATATCCCATTACCTGGTCGGAGGTAGCCAAAAACTCAGGAGGAGAAGGTTTTTTGTCAGCATTTGTCATTTTATCCAGTCTGCTTCATTATATGCGTCGGGATGAAACGGATATTTTTGCCGACAGGAATGAAGGAAAGGTTCTGGTCATGGACAATCCCTTTGCCCAGACCAATGCGGCACACTTATTAAAGCCCCTGATGGATATGGCAAAAAAGACCAATACACAGCTTATCTGTCTTTCCGGTCTTGGAGGCGACTCCATTTACAGCAGGTTTGACAATATTTATGTGTTAAACCTGGTAACAGCAGGGCTTCGGGGAGGTGTGCAGTATCTGAGGGGAGAGCATACAAGAGGAACGGAAGAAGAGATTATGGTGGCATCGCAGATTGAAGTTCTGGGACAGGAACTGTTGTTTTAAATAAAATTCTTGCACTTTTATTTTGACGGGTCTATGATAAATAGTCGTACCGGATTTGAAAGAAAAGTCCGGGCAGGAATAAAAAGAAAAGGAAGTGTACAGAATGATAAAGGATTTGACAAAGGGAAGCCCGGAGAAAATTCTGTGGCAGTTTACGGCACCGATGTTTGTCAGTGTTATTTTCCAGCAGTTATATAATATTGCAGACAGTGTGATTGTAGGAAATTTTGCGGCAAATGGAGAAGATGCCCTGGCAGCAGTAGGGGCTTCCTACCCCATTACCATGATTTTTATGGCAGTGGCCCTGGGATGTAATGTAGGCTGTGCGGTGGTAATTTCACAGCTCTTTGGTGCGAAACGGTATGGAGAGATGAAGACCGCAGTTTCCACCACCATTCTTTCTTCTTTCGGCTTATCCATGCTTCTTACCGGGGCAGGATTGTTGTTTAGCCGTAGTATGATGAGGGCGATTCATACGCCGGAAAATATTTTTGCGGATGCGGATGTATATTTAAGGATTTACATAGGCGGTTTCGTATTTTTGTTTTTGTACAACGTGACAACAGGAATCTTTACCTCTCTGGGAGATTCTAAAACACCCTTATATTTTCTGGTAGGCTCTTCTCTATCAAATATTGTTTTAGACTGGGTGTTTGTAGCCGTCTTTCATTGGGATGTGGCAGGGGTTGCCTGGGCAACCTTTATCTGCCAGGGAGCAGCCTGTGTGCTGGCAGTGGTAACCTTAAAAAAACGTCTGGGGAGTATAGAATGCCGGGAAAAACCAAAGCGGTTTTCTTTTTCCATGCTAAAAAAGATAGCCCTTTATGCGATTCCAAGCATTTTACAGCAAAGCTTTATCTCGGTAGGAAATATTTTGATTCAGAGCCTGGTAAATGGTTTTGGTTCTTCTGTCATTGCAGGATATTCGGCAGCCATTAAAATTAATACCTTTGCCATTACCTGTTTTTCCACCCTGGGAAATGCCATTTCCAGTTTTACAGCACAAAATATCGGGGCAGGAGAAGAGAAAAGAGTAAAGCAGGGATTGCGGGCAGGCATGAAGCTTGGAATTATCATCGGAGTTCCTTTCTTTATAGGCTGCGGCTTCTTTGGTGCTGTACTGATGCGTCTTTTTATGGGAGAAGAGTCCGGGCTTGCCATGGAAACAGGAGTACAGTTCTTGAAAATTGTTGCTCCGTTTTATCTGGTGGTCTGTCTGAAACTTACAACAGACGGAGTGCTTCGGGGTTCCGGTGCTTTGGGCTGTTTTATGGCAGCAACCTTCAGCGACTTAATTTTGCGGGTAATTTTGGGATATTTACTGGCAGTGCCTTTGGGTACCACAGGTATCTGGATGTCCTGGCCTGTGGGCTGGATTATCGGAACCGGACTTTCCCTTATCTTTTATGCAAAAGGTGTGTGGAAGATAAAAAAATAGGGATGCGTGTTTCTGCCATAGGATAGTTTGTTCCTTTAATAAAATAAGTAAGGGAAAGAAAAATGCAGTTGACAATAGCTGATTTGCGTGTTAGATTATAGGCAATGAAAAGCTTAAGTGCTTTTGCGGCGACAGAGAGGAGCTACCCGTCCCGACTTTGCGGGCAATAGAAATACAAAGAAGCTCTCTGCCTATGGAGTAACATAGGACCTGCTCCCAGAATTGCAATTCATACAAAGAAAAGTTATAGCCTGGGCTTAATTGCTCAGGCATTTTTCTTCTATGGGAAC
>CAZDAT010000071.1:0-10247 GCA_964503695.1 uncultured Lachnospiraceae bacterium | reverse complement strand
ACCTGAAGGCAAACTCATCTGTACACGTCACGGAAACTATACAAAATGGTATCAAAGTGACGGCCATCATTCTACTTATATTCCCAAAAAAGACAAAGCACTGGCAGCACAATTAGCGGAGAAAAAATATCTGTCGAAGCAGTTGGAATCATTTCTTCATGAACAATCTTAACAACCATCTGTCCCGGATTCAACCCATTCATGATGTCCAGTCCGACTGCTCTTTCCTCTACCGACTTAACAAACTGCTTTACAACCTTAAAGTTAACATCGGCTTCCAACAATGCCATTTTAACTTCCCGCAAAGCCTGTTTCACATCCGCTTCTGTAAGACGGCCTTTACTTCTTAAGTTTTTAAATACATTCTGCAGCTTGTCTGTTAAACTCTCAAATGCCATAAATTACAGTTCCTCTAAAATTTTCCCTGCCAGACTTCTTATCTCATTCTGAGTGGTCTGACATTCAATCTGTTCAATCGTTTCTTTAATACGTAAGAATTTTTCAACCAGATGAAGCTTTTCTTCATATCCGAGTAAAAGCTTATCGCACCGCTTTATCAAATCATGTACACCCTGTCTGCTGATTCCATGTTCTTGTGCTATTTCGCTTAAAGACATATCCTGATAAACAGCATCCTCATAAACTTCTCTCTGATGCTTCGTCAGAAGCTCCCCATAAAAATCATATAAAAGCCCCTGTTCCACTAACTTTTCCATATATTCTCACCTTCGTACATCAATCGTACTTTGCTATAATACTAGAAAAAAATGTGGGTGTCAAGCATTTTTTCTTGACAAACTTCAAAAATGTGAAGCAACAGAATTTCAGCACTCTGCATTCACAATTTAGTATTCGTACTGATATTTTGCTTGAAAAAATACCACCGCTGTGCTATATTAGAGTCAGAAAAAGGGAAAGCTAGAGAAGCGGCTTACCCCAAATTAGTATAATTGCTTAACACTTACAGTGTCAGCCGTCAACTATTTGCGGTAGTTGGCGGCTATTTTCGTTTATCCTTGAAAATCTTATAACAAAGACTAACAAGGGCAACAATGAATGTACAGAACTGAAACAAATCAGAATATGTAATCATTGGCAACGCCCTCCTTTCTTTCGTACCCACAGGGCATGATATCTGGAGGGTTAGCCCCTCCGATAAAGAGGGTAAGCCGCCCGGCTCTCTAGTTTCCCATGTGTCTATCATACCATCACAGTAACCTGTTTTCAATCAAAATATGTCCGATTTTATCTATTTTTATCGTTCGATATTTTATCATTATCCGGATTTTACATTTTTATGTTTGAGGAAATTTTGAAAGTTTCTTTTTAGTATTTAGTATTCGTGCAAATATTTTGCTTGAAAAAGCACCACTGCTGTGCTATATTTGAGTTAGAAAAAAAGGGAAAGCTAGAGAAGCGGCTTACCCAAACAATTAAGTAACTGTTTTATCAACAGCCGTCATTATTCGCAGTAATGGCGGCTATTTTCGTTCATCCCCAAAAATCTTATAACAAAGACTTGCAAGGGCAACAATGAATGTACAAAACTGGAATTCTTGTAAAAAACAAGAAATGTACAAGTTTTCTTACTTTCCAAATGCTTTGGGCGGAATGTCTATTCCCAGCATTTTCCCAAATGCAATTCCCCATTCCACAAAATTATATGATACAGATGTCACAATATTGGCAGAACGTATATATCTTTCCGGAACCGGATTTTTCAAATTTTCATCCCAGCCTGTCATGAGGGCAAGGTCATCTTGTGTATATCCCTCTTCTATCAACTCTTCCGGATTGATGCCCGCCATGAAAGGCTTATCGTTTAACAGACCTGCCTTCAGCAAAAGTATGGGTGCAATTGAGATAGCACCTATTGGCATATTCGAAAACAATTTAATAAAGTTCAAAATCTTTTCATCTTCAATTGCTTCTCGAATATCCATGGCTCCGGGCAAAATCAAACTGTCATACTCCTCCAAATTAAACTCATCAATATTTTTTTCCGGAAGTATGATAAGTCCTTCTTCACTTCGGATGGGATTACAAGATTTCGCAAAAACTGTGATAGGTTTTTGTGCCATTGCCAACATTTCCAACACTGGTGCAATTTCAAAATTGCAAAACTGGTCATAAATCAAAATTGCTGTTTTTTTCATAATAGCCTCCATTTTTTATTTTCCTCCGGGGGAATATGACTTTTCATCAGTTCCGGCTTATTGCAGCCATTTTACAGACATTCCAAGGCTTTACACATCAGGTTTTTCTTAGCAACCCTTATCTACTGATTCAGATACAAATGCACTCTTCCCTTCATTATTAAAAGAACCAGGCATAACAGCATACCATATAAAATAGTAAGGATTGCCACTGCGAGGTTCGGTCCCAATGACGAAGGGTTATCTATCTTGCCCATAATATTAATAATTCCGACAAAGAAGCTGATGCCGCTGGATATCAATACTATCTTAATACCAAACCCTAAAGCATAATCTGCTCTTTTAAGCATATCTGTATCTTTGCATCGGTTTTCTTCTTTTACACAGGCAGTCTTAAGACCAAGCCAGAAATATTTCATCTGATTGCTGATTCCAAGCCCAAGAATTAAAAATCCCACTGTCAGAAGCAGTGATGGCATATCAATAAACCAGCTCACATTGCTATTTCCCATTCCCAGCATACACACAATAAGACCAATCAGTAAAATCCAGCACAGATTTAAAATTAATGTTACCTTAGACCAACTGTGTCTGTCCTTTTGTTCTTCTGTTTTTTTTAACAAATTAACCATATTCTCTTCCGCCTTTCCGTTATAGCTGTCCCCAGACAGCTTTTCTCCTGACAGAAGCTCATTAATGCTGATTCCTAATTCATTACATAACTTACCCATAATGGCAGTGTCCGGAATACCTCTTCCTGTTTCCCACTTGGAAATTGTTTTGTCACTGACACCTACTTTATCTGCTAACTGTTTTTGTGTCAATGCCTTTTCTTTCCTTAATTCATATATAAATTTTCCAATTTTTTGTGGTTCCATTTTAATTTATCGTTCCTTTCACTTTTTTTCTAAGGTGTATGCAGCCAAAAAACAGACATTCTTCATTTGTCTTGAACAAAGGTTTCCTGTTTTTCAAACATGACCTCTTCTGTCAAGCATTTTTAAACCATCGTAACGAATTGTGCACACTTGCTACAAATCCAACATATATTTTTCTTACTGTATACACAACCTACTCTGCGTAGAAAACATGATTTATACGGGACTCTACTTTACGTAGAGCAAAATATCCTATTAATATCCGCTAACCACAAAACCGTTTTCTTCCTTTTACTGTCTGTAATAACTAAAGAAATCGGTCATTTTTTCAACAGCTTCTTCCAACACCTCAATACGGGGAAGATAAACAATACGGAAATGATCCGGCTGTGTCCAGTTGAATCCTTTTCCGCTGATTAAGAGAATTTTCTTATCCCTTAATAAGTCAAAGGTAAATTTCTCATCATCCGTAATATTGAACTTTTTCACATCTATCTTTGGGAAAATATAAAATCCCGCTTTCGGTTTTACGGCACTGATGCCCGGAATATCGTTTAATGCCTTGTAGATATATTCGCACTGTTCGTACACCCTTCCGCCGGGTTTTATATAATTTTTTACACTCTGGTAGCCTCCCAGCGAAGTCTGCACAATGGACTGTGCCGGAACATTAGAGCAAAGACGCATATTGGACAGCATATTTAAGCCCTCAATATAATCTTTTGCAATCCGCTTGTTTCCGCTAAGAACCATCCAGCCTACACGATATCCCGCTACCATGTGGGATTTGGACAGACCGCTGAACGTCACACAGAATAAATCCGGTGCCAGCGATGCAATGGAAACATGCTCTTCATCATTAAAAATCAGACGGTCATAAATTTCATCTGAAAAAATAATGAGCTGGTGCTGTCTTGCCACTTCTGCAATCTCTTCCAGCACCTGCCTTGGGTACAGGGCACCCGTAGGATTGTTCGGATTAATGATTACAATGGCTTTTGTCCGGTCTGTTATCTTTTTCTTAATGTCCTCAATATCCGGATTCCATTCTGCCTCTTCATCACAGATATAATGAACCGCTTTTCCCCCCGCCAGTGTCACGCAGGCGGTCCATAAAGGATAATCCGGTGAAGGAACTAAAACTTCATCTCCGTTATCTAACAGTGCCAGCATACTTAAGTTAATCAATTCACTGACACCATTTCCCGTATAAATATCGTCTATAGATACATTAGGAACATTTTTATTCTGCATATACTGCATGATAGCCTTTCTTGCGGAAAAAAGTCCCTTGGAAGGAGAATATCCCTCACAGTCTGTCAGCTGGCTTCTCATATCATAAATAACCTCATCCGGTGCACGAAAACCAAAAGGAGCAGGATTTCCAATGTTCAATTTCAGTACATGAGTTCCCTCTTCCTCCATTCTTGCCGCTTCTTCCACTACCGGTCCCCTCACATCATAAAGTACATTATCTAATTTTACTGATTTTTTAAATTCTTTCATAAACACAGACTCCTTTTCATTTTGTTCTTTTTTTTCTTTTGCCCCTACAATTGAACCATGTTCAAGTTCCGGCTTGAGTTTTATTTTCTCACTATCGAAAACTTTATTCTCTTCCTGACTTCCCTTGAGCCACCTTGCATCCACTTCTAAAATCTCTGCCAAAACATTCAAAATAGCATCTCTGGGGATAGTTTTTCCGCTGACATACTGACTGATATGGCTTTTTCCAAGCTTAATGCCTTTCTTTTGGGCGGCACGCATTATATCAATCTGTTTCAGTTCTTTATCCTGCATCGCCTGCCTTAATCTTTTGGAAAAAAGATTATTCTGCATGTTATATCTCATCCTTTCACAAAAATCCTCTTATAAAACTCTTTTCTTTTTTCGTTATTTATTCATAAGTTCAATTTATATATATGCACACAACCAAACTCTTTATGTTTTTATTTGAACTTTTCAAAAAGTTCAATTTTATTATAGCACTGCAAAAAAAAATATCAACATATTCTTTTATAAAATATGCTGATATTCTATAACAGTTCAATCATCAAAAAATATAATCATATGTGGCAACTGTCACTATATTCTTCAATTTTTCACCCCTGCTGATACCTTGCTAAAAACTGTTTTGTCCTCTCTTCCCTCGGATTGGCAAATACTTCCTCCGGTGCTCCCTGTTCTACAATTACGCCTCCATCCATAAAAATCACTTTATCCGCCACATCGCGGGCAAATGCCATTTCATGGGTAACGATAATCATGGTGGTGTGCCTGTTGGCAAGTTCTTTTATTACTCTTAAGACCTCTCCCGTAAGTTCCGGGTCCAATGCTGAGGTGGGTTCATCAAAGCACAAAATATCCGGATTCAGTGCTAATGCCCTTGCTATTGCCACCCGCTGGCACTGCCCTCCCGAGAGCTGGTGCGGATAGTGGTTCATACGTTCTTTCAATCCCATCTGCTCCAACAGCTTTTTCCCCTCTTCCATGATTTTATCATGAATCTCTTTTTTTCGTGCTTTATAGTCCGGCTGTTCTTTCGCCAGCATCTCTTTTGCCAGTGTTACATTTTCCAAAGCAGTATACTGTGGAAACAGATTGAAATTCTGGAATACCAGCCCGAAATGCAGCCGTTTTCTTCGAATCTCAGATTCTTTTAAGGTTTTAGGATTTTCCATGTCCAGTAAAACCTCTCCTGCGGCATAAATCTTTCCTTTATCCGGTGTTTCCAAAAAATTCAGACAGCGAAGCAGGGTTGTTTTTCCACTGCCGGAAGAACCAATAACAGAGACCACTTCTCCCTCATTTAATGAAAAGCTGATATCTTTTAATACCTTTGTTTCCCCAAAGGCTTTTTCCATATGCTCCACCCTTAATAACTCCGACATTTCCTGCTTTCCTCCTATTTAAAATACTCTAATTTCTGCTCCAGTTTTCCTAACAGAACCGTCAGTATACCGCTGAAAATCAGATAATATACTGCGGTAAAAAATAACGGCCAAATGGCTCCGGAGATTCCCTGTGTTCCTTTTAAAAATGCCTGTCCTGCCCAGATGACCTCCTGCAGGGCTATGATACGCGATAAAGAAGTATCTTTTACCAACGTGATAATTTCATTGGAAACCGGCGGTACAATTCTTTTTATCATGTGCAAAAGCTTTACTCTGAAAAAAATCTGTCTTTTTGTCATTCCAAGCACCAGTCCTGCCTCTTCCTGTCCTACAGGTACACTTTGAATCCCGCCCCGGTAAATTTCTGCAAAATAGCAGGCATAATTAAAAATAAACGCAACGGATGCCGCTAAAAATCTTCCTTTTTCACCGCTTCCCCAAACAGGATTATTCAGTACCAGTCCCGGAAAATAATAAATAATCAGAAGCTGAATCATAAGCGGAGTTCCCCGGATAATCCAGATAACCAATTTTGTAAACAGACTTAACGGTTTTAATTTAGACATTGCCCCAAAAGCGATGACAAGTCCTAATGGTAATGCTCCTGTTAAGGTAATAAAAAATAGCTTTAAAGTCTGTAAAAAACCTGCATTCAGTGCCGGCAAAACCACCGGCATCTGTTCTAATATCAACTCCATGCTTCTTCTCCTGCTTCTCTAAGTTTACATTTATTTTCACAAAAAGCCCGCCTTATTAAATAAAGTTTGCTTTTCTCTTCAACATCTTACTGCTCAATTACTGCCGCTGTTACTCCATAAGTATCGGCACATTCTAATAACGTACCATCCGCATAGCTTTCGGCAAAATATGTATTCAGCTCTCCTGCCAAATCAGAACCTTTTCGAAATCCAACTCCGTATTCTTCACTGTTTAATCCCACTGTATAAGTGAGTCCTGCATATCCTGTACCTTCTCCCACCATGGCTGCTGCCATTAGGGAGTCAATCACTGCCGCATCAGAAGTTCCTGCCGCCACTTCCATCAAAGCATCTGACTGTGCCTTTACCGGAGTACATGAAAGTCCCAGAGCTGTCACTTCTGCTTCCCCTGCACTTCCCGCTTCTACTGCAAAGAAAAGTCCTTCCAGACTTTCCACCGTCTGATACTCAGCGGCTTTCTCAGCCGGAACGATGACTACCTGTGCATTATTGCAGTAAGCATTGGAACATTCCATGGCTGATTTTGTTTCTTCGGTCAGCGTCATTCCATTCCATACACAGTCAATGGTTTTTCCATCCAGCTCCAAAACCTTGTTATCCCAGTCAATTTCTACAAATTCCACTTCTACACCAAGCTTTTTTGCAAACCCCTTTGCCATATCCGCATCAAAGCCTATCCATTCTCCATTTTCATCTTTATAATCCATGGGGGCAAACTCTGTAATTCCTACCACTAAGGTTCCTTTTTCCTGCACATAAGCTGCATCACTTTCCGTTACTTCTTCTGTCGGCAATGCTCCTGTGAGTTCTTCCTTTGCTCCGCAGCCTGTAAGCATTGCTGTCATCATACATCCGGTTACAAATAATGCCATTAATTTTTTCATAATACAATCTCTCCTTTCAAAAACATTCCTTTATAATGGTTGTTTCATTTAAATCTGATAACCATATTGTCTTTGTTTTGCTTTAACTCGCTTTCGCTCTACCTCGTTAAAGTGTTTTATATAAAATAACACTCCTGGACATTTCTGTCAAGAGTGTTTTTCTTTCCCTATACTTCAAATTTTCTATCGTACAGCAAAGCCGCAATCAGAACTACAAAGCATGAGCCTGCATTATGTACCAGTGCACCTGTTGTTGGTGTCAAAACACCTGCTACCGAACATGTTACTGCCAAAAAGTTAATACACATAGAAAGTGTTATACTAAATTTGATGGTTTTCACTGTCGCATCAGAAAGCTGCTTCAAATACGGAATCTTGGCAATATCATCACTCATCAAAGCAATATCGGCAGCTTCCACTGCAATATCGCTTCCCATACTTCCCATTGCCACACCTACACTTGCCGTCTTTAATGCCGGAGCATCATTTACCCCATCGCCAATCATGCAGACCATTTTCCCATTTTCTTTCAGACTTCTGATATTTTCCACCTTCTGCTGTGGCAAAAGTTCTGCATACACATTATTTATTCCCGCCTGCTTCGCAAAATAATCTGCGGTATTCTGATGGTCTCCGGTAAGTAACACCACTTCTGTTTTCATTTTATGAAGCTTATTAACCATTGTTTCTGCTTCCGGTCGAAGTACATCAGATAATGCTATGACACCAATGCAGTTCTTTTTATCCGCAACAAGGACAGAGGCTTTTCCCTGTATTCTAAGCTGTTCTAAAGTTTTTCTGATATTATCGTTGATTTCAATTCCATTCCCGGCAAAAAATTTTTCATTACCACAATATAATTGCTTACCGGATACTTTTGCACAAATGCCTTTTCCGCTTTCCATCTTGAAGCTTTCCGCTTCCAATATTGCCACTTTTTTTAGCTTTGCGTAAGCTACAATTGCCCTGCCAAGCGGATGCTCGCTTTTACTTTCGGCTGAAGCAGTTAAAAACAATAATTCATTTTCACTTAAAGTATCATCAAACAAAACAATATCACTTACCTCAAGCTTCCCTAAAGTAAGTGTACCTGTCTTATCAAATGCAATGGTATCTACCTTTCCCATTTTTTCCAAAGCTTCACCCGATTTAATAATAACACCATGCTTCGTTGCCTGACCAATCGCTGCCATAATGGCAGTTGGTGTTGCAAGTACCAAAGCACAAGGACAGAACACAACAAGAACCGTAACAGCCCTGACAATGTTCTTTATAACCACCCATGTAACAATTGCTATTAGCAATGCCACCGGAACAAGCCAGCTCGCACATTTATCAGTAATACGCTGCATAGGAGCTTGATTATTTTCTGCTTCCTGTACCATACGAATCAGTTTTTGGAGAGAACTGTCTTCGCCTACTTTTGTTGCTTTTATATCAATTGCTCCAAAACGATTGATTGTTCCACAATATACTTCTTCACCCATGCCTTTGTCTACCGGAATAGATTCTCCGGTCATAATGGACTGGTCAACAGAAGTTTCTCCTGCAATAATCACTCCGTCTACAGGAACTGTCTCCCCCGGAAAAATCCGGAGAATATCTTCTTTCCTGATTTCATTTGCCGAAATCATTATCTCTTTTCCGCTTACAATTTTTCTTCCCTGTGTTGGTGCAAGACTAATCAGCTTTTTCAAACCCTTCTTTGCTCTCTCGGTAGTCATGTCTTCCAAAATTGCACCAATTGCCATGATAAATGCTACCTCTCCTGCGGCAAATAAATCCCTGATTGCGATAGCAGCAAACATGGCAATACTGATTAAAAGTGCCGATGATATTTTGCTGATACCCGAATTATAAATAATCCTCCAGATTGCCAGATACAAAAGCGGAATACCGCTGATAATTACCGTAATCCATGCAGGGTCAATCGGAAAATTTACCCCTGCCCTTGGCAAAACAAAACTTAATACCAGAAATACTCCTCCTACCAGTGTTGCCGGAACACCCGCCAGAAAATCATTCACTTTCTTCAACATCTTTCTACCTCTCTTTATTGACTTTCTCTGTTCTGCACCATATAATATGTTTGATACAAAACAGCTTGTTCGGTATTAGTATATGAATAAACTCCGTTACTTTCAATGACCAAAACAATGTTTCTGTATGTTACAGAACAATTATCAAAATCTGTTCGGGAGGTTTTATGGATAGAAGACAGAAAAAAAGCAGAGAAGCTATATTTAACGCATTTACCTCTCTGCTCGCCGAAAAAAATTAATTGTATCTCAATACGCCCAGAAAGGACAATTTCAAAATTCCAAATTACCGGAAGACTACCTTGTAAACCACATAACCTCTTCTTTTGTCGAAACCGTAAGCTGGTGAATTTCCCGCAATATGAAAGAACCCCCTGAACAGCTTACTACATATTTTTTAGCTACAATTGAACCTATATTATAGGTTCTAAACATCAGCAATATTTTTAACCACAGTCGGTTGAAGTTGCTCTGCCTGTTTTCTAAGCCAGTACACCGATGATAACCGGTGTTTTTTTTCTTCTTTTTTTAGGTGTTGGAATCGGCAATTCCCCTCCGCATTTTGAACAAAACCTATCCGTATCTGCTACACTGCTGCCACAATTTGGACAATTCATTTTCTTTTTTTCCTTTCTAATCTGCTCATTTGTAAACATTAATTAAATACACTATCATCC
>CAZDAT010000070.1:0-10270 GCA_964503695.1 uncultured Lachnospiraceae bacterium | reverse complement strand
CAGAGACATATTTAAAATTAATAATAAAACTGCGATGAGTTTGGAAAAAGGTATTGGAAGGAAGAACTGTTTGCCAATACTTTATAGAGTGTACAGATTCAAAATTTTGTTTTTGAGTATGTACAATTACTTTTCTACCCATAGCTTCAACGGCAATGATAGAAGAAGCGGGAAGAGTATAAACACCCTGCTTGGTTTCTATTGGAAGTTTTATTGTCATAGAATTATATAGGTTAATGGCATCTTTAAAATTACGAAAGAATCGTTGTGCTTCTAAAGGTTTGGAAAGATAGCGAAAAACATTGAAACGCATAGCATCATCCAAATACTGTGAATAAGAAGTAACAATGAATATAATGATGTTTTTGTTTTGTTTTTTTAATTCATTTCCAATATAAATACCATTCATTCCGGGCATTTCTATATCTAAAAATAAAATATCTTTTTCTTTTGTATCATTTAATAAAGATTCACCATCAGAAAAACAAACAATCTCTGGACATTTAATATGATTTTTTTGAAAATAATCCATAATTAATGTTTGAGTTTGGTTTATTATTAATAAATCGTCATCACAAATAAGTATTCTCACTGTTACGTTCTCCTTTCATATTCTGTATTATACCATATAAAATTAAAAAAACAAAAAATAACAAATTTTTGTTTAAATAATATTTTAGTAAAAGAAGAATAAGAAAAAATATATAAATCAAGAAAAAATACAATAAAATATGAATAATAGATAATATTTTTA
Organism: uncultured Lachnospiraceae bacterium; assembly: GCA_964503695.1. Classification (GTDB taxonomy): domain Bacteria; phylum Bacillota; class Clostridia; order Lachnospirales; family Lachnospiraceae; genus SFDP01. The sequence continues at coordinate 9,516 of CAZDAT010000070.1, read as the reverse complement.
TTTTAATGACCAAAATCAGTATAAAAATGTCGTTTCATGCATACATACTGGATTTTTGAGAAAATATTTATTATCATTATACAACATTAATAAATATTTACAAAACATCATAGATGTAGAGGAACTGGAATGTTTAAGTTTTGTAAACATTTAAATAATAAAAAGGATGGTGTATCAATGAAAAGAAAAATAGAAAGAAAAGTGGCAAAAGGAACGATGTTGATTTTAGATGCTTTTTTAAAAATCGATGCAAATTCTACATCATGTTATATTCTTTACCAACCAAAAGCACCAAGAGCATTAGAAAAATATAGGAGAAACTATGATAAAAAAATGGACAAACATGATTGCGAGTTGGCTAATTAATAGGGAGGTAATAGAAGAAAAAGATAAAGAATTATATATCTATGCAATATATAGTGCTTTTTTATCTATATGTCCTGTGGTATTTGCATTTTTTGGAGGAATTTTGATTGGAGAATTGGACAGAAGTCTTGCAATTATAACTCCTTTTGCAGTAATTAGAAAATTTAGTGGAGGCTATCATGCTAAAAATTCTAAAATATGTTTTATGTGGTCGGGTCTACTATTATTTTTGTGTATTATATTTTCGCATCACATAAGATGGAGATGGTCTTTGATAATGATGCTTATAATTGCTTCGCTTAGTATAAGTTATAATAGTCCAATAGAACATGAAAATAGAAAATTAGAGCAGATAGAAAGCGAAAAATATAAAAAAATAACAATGGTTTGTCTTATTTTCTTTTTGAATGTAGCGATATTATGTTATTGGTTTAAATGGGAAAAATATTCGATTTGTATTTCAATTAGCATTTTATTAACAGCAAGTTTACAAATTCCTTGCGTTTGGCAAAAGAAAAATAAAAAGTAAAAGAAAGAAATATATTTTAATAACTAAAATGCTACATTTATGCGGCTTAATATGTTTTGCAAACATATAAATAAAATAAGTAGGAAGGGGATGATTCCATTGGAGATATAAAAAGTTAAGGTAAAGCAAAAAGAGGATATTTTTTTACAAGAGAAAAAAGATTTAAGGAGAGGATTAAGTATGACTAGAAAAATAAAACGTACAATATTGGCAGTAATGATTTGCAACATGTTATTTACAATCCCTACATTTGCAGCGAATAAATTTGAGTTTACATTTACAGATTTGAATAATCATGAGTATCCTACAACATGGTTAAAAGACGGCACTTCCAATTATTATAAAATAACGTTAAATAAGTACAATGGTCTTAAAGCAAATACAATGTCGTCTACAAACATTTTTGGATGCAGAGTGAAGGATAAGAGTATTTCTCCAACGGTTGATGTGTACCATACGTTTTCAAATTATGTATCTGATTATAAAATAACGTATACAACGACTCCTAGTCGTGGAGATACGATGGCTTTGGCGGCTAAAAAGGACAGTGCAAGTACTTCTGGTGAAGAATTAAGAATTTCAGGCTCATTAGATTTGTAGGATAATAATTCATGCCTGGTAGTAGTTTTGAGTTTCAAAAGCTCATACTACTACCAGGCTTTAAGGGAGAAACCGATAATGAAAAAAATACACATTTTTTTACTTATGTTTTCTTTATGTCTGTTTGGTGTTGGCTGTTTGGGTAAAAAGGAAATGAATGAGAAACCGGAAGCAGGACAGGCTTCAGAAGGGGAGGTGTCATCGGATAAATTATGCCAGTACCCGATTGTATGGAAGCAGTTTGAAAAAGAGACTATAAGTAATCTTCTTATAGAAAATTTTGATGTGGCTATGATGCCGGAAGAACAGGAGAACGGAGCGACTATTATTGACGTTGGAGACTGTTCTCTTTTTTTTACTTCTAATGGTGTACTGGAGTTTCAGAATAATCAGGATGCGGCAAATATGGCAACCCTCTTTTTCTATTACATATTTGGAGATTTGACGAATGAGGAGATAGACTTTTATGAACAGGCAGAACAGCTACAGGATACGCAAGATGTAAAAGACAGTAATGATAAGCTTGAAGTAATGCTTGGAAATGATAACTTCCTGTTAAACAGAGCCTGCAAAATGTCCGGGGAAAAATTAAAAGCCCTGGAAGAAAGCCTTATGCAAATGAACGAAGAAATGGATATCGTTGAAAACTGGGAAACAGGAGACTATCTGGCATTAGAATATACCATAACGCAGGATAATCTGGCGATATTGGGAGTGGATGAACCACAGCAGTCTTATGTTGTCGATTTAGAGGCAGCACAACCGGCATACATCCGTATTCTGTATTCCAATGGAAAAATTCTCTATGTATCAATGCGTGGAATGACGGATATTGCAGGAGAGGGTGAAGAAGTACGGCTGATTACAAAAGAAGAAGCCATGGAGCTGGCACAGGCTGCACAGGAAAATATTATATCCGGTGATACCTGGGAAAATGGGGAAGCCGTGTTAGAATATATCCCGGTTCCGGACTGGACAGCTTCTTTACTTGAACCGGAGATGCTGGTTCCATACTGGCGGATTATCCAAAGTAATGGAGAAGCAGAAAGTGTTATAAGAATTAATGCAGTTACAGGTGGAAATTTGGCATATGGAGAGTAGAAAGATGGTATTCAGGTTTCTGTTACCGATAGTGCTGATTAGTTTGTGCATTCCTCTGGACAGCATTGATGTATTTGATGCCGTATTCAGGTATGGCATACAGACGGATGTACATTATTTCTGGCTGAATTCAATTATTTATGGCGGGATTTACGGAAGTTCTTTTATTAATGTACTGGCTGCCCTGCCTCATGCAGACAGCTTCTGCCAGGACTACGAGCAGGGATTGTGGAGATACTTGATTGCAAGAGGCACTACCGGAAGATATGTGGCAAGAAAATTAGGAAAAGTATTTTTCACCAGCGGCTTGGTTGCATGTCTGGGAGGCGGATTGTTTATCTGTGGTGCTGCCACGATTATGCCCTTATTTGATAATGCCCGCTATATAGAGGTCGTATTTTTACCCTTTTGTGAATTGTTAAAGGAGTGTCCGGTACAATATTTTATAATCATGCTTTATCTGCTTTTTTTATCCGGCGGATTCTGGAGCAGTATAAGCTGGTGCTTTTCTGTGTATATTCCGGTCAGATATTTAGTTTATTTATTCCCGTTTATGGGAGCATTTTTATTAACAAGAGTAAATACCCTGATGCAGCTTCCCTTAGAATGGAGACTGGATTTTATGCTGAAAGGAAGGGCAGGGGCTTCGGACTATAAGGAGTATTTATTCGTGGTTTCGGCAGAAATACTGCTTTTTACGTTTTTTGGCGGAGTGATGGCATGTAAAAAAATAAAAAGGAGACTTTCAAATGAATGAGATAGTCTATAAAAGCATTATGGTCAGCAGATACTGTATGAAGAAAAAGGTTTGGAATAAACGGTTTGCAAGTACCGGAATTGCTTTTTTATTCTTTTTGTATCTGGTGGAAGAAGGGATACTGAATTTTTGCCGGAATACGCATTTGAAGGTCACGCCATGGATATTTCCTTTTTTATCCGGTGACTGGATATGCCAGATGATGATGTGCGGATATTTTGTATGGCTGGTATCTGCCCTGACCGAAGAAGATGAGTCGGATTTGTTTATACTGGCAAGAAGCAAAAAATATGCGTGGGTATTGGGAAACTGTCTGGCGATTATAGAATTTGCCGCATTATTTACCTTAACCATGATGATATTGTCAGTCCTGCCCTTATTGCCGGAAATAGAATTTAGCTTTGCATGGGGGAAAGCCTGGAATACACTGGCAAATACCAATGCCGCAACGCTGTTTAATATCGGAACCGCTGTTTCGGCAATGACCATACATCTATATAAGCCCGTCGAGGCAACCATATATGCAATGATTTTGTTATTTTTATGTCTGGCATGGCTGGGAATGTTAATGTATATGGTTAATTCTGTCTTTCAGAAGCCGGTGGGAATCTATCTGGCCCTGGCAGTGGTTTTTCTGGATGTGATGCTGTTTAATACAGGGCTGGAGGAGAAGCTTCTGAAATTTTCTCCGGTAACGTTGACACAATTAAGTAATTATTCTGTAGCAACATTAAAATATGGAATCAGTATTCCGTATGCACTGACGTTTTATATAGCAGGCATTCTAATTTTTATACTCGTTAATATGATAATTGTAAGCAAAAGGGCAAAGGCGTAACAAGAAATGAAACATATAATTGAAGTCAGAGATTTTACGAAAAAATTTGGAAATAATGTTATTCTGGAGAATGTCAACCTGCGGTTTGAGTCCGGCAGAATTTATGGATTTATGGGAAGAAACGGTTCCGGCAAGACGGTACTTTTAAAGTGTATCTGCGGTTTTATGGAAGCCACGCAAGGGAGTATAAGCTACGATGGCAAAGTGTTAAAAAAAGACATGGAATATCTGGAAAACATGGGATTTTTAATTGAGCATCCGGGATTTCTCGAACAGGAAAGTGCCTATAAAAATCTGAAATATATTGCTTCTGTCCGCCATATCATCGGTAAAGATGAAATTATTGAAAGCATAAAAAAGGTGAAGCTGGACCCTTTTGACAAAAAACGGGTTGGAAAATTTTCTCTGGGAATGAAACAAAGGCTGGGGGTGGCACAGGCAATCATGGAAAATCCTGAGGTTCTGATTCTTGATGAGCCCATGAACGGGTTAGACGAATCGGGAGTGAAGCTGATGCGAGAGCTTCTGCTGGAACAAAAAGAACAGGGCAAACTGATTCTGATTGCCAGTCATTATAAGGAAGATATTGAGCAATTATGCGATGAAGTGTATGTATGCCAGGAGAAGCATTTTGAAAAGCAGAATCTGATAAACTAGAAGTTAAAATTATAGAAGTAAGGGTGAATATAACCTAAAGTAATGGCGGATATAACTATTCGCCATATTTCTTTGTATTGACAATTGTACATTTTGGGAGTAATCTGTAAAAAATAATTCATGAATACATGAATACACCGTATACATATAATTCATGGATGAAATGGAGGAAATTATTATGAAAAAATTTATCAGTGTATTACTTGCCACAGTCATGACGGCAGGAATGCTGGCTGGCTGTGGCTCTAACGAAGCCGATACCATCGGAGCAGACAGTACGGCAGAAGGCACAGCCACAGAAGCTGCAGGAACCACAGAAAACGCAGATGCTGCAGACGGTTCTGTATTTAAAATCGGAGGAAGCGGACCGATTACAGGTGCTGCGGCGGTATATGGTCTTGCCGTACAGAGAGGTGCACAGATTGCAGTGGATGAAATCAATGCAGCAGGCGGCATCAACGGATATCAGATTTCTTATAACTTTGCAGATGATGAACACGACGTGGAAAAAGCGGTAAATGCTTACAATACGTTAAAAGACTGGGGAATGCAGATGTTCATGGGAACCACAACCAGTGCTCCCTGTGTGGCAGTTGTGGAAAAAACCAATGCAGACAATATGTATCATATTACACCAAGCGGTTCTGCAGTAGAATCCATCCAGTATCCGAACGCTTTCCGTATCTGTTTCTCTGACCCGGGACAGGGCGGTAAATCTGCACAGTACATTGGAGAAAATAAGATTGCAACAAAAGTAGCAGTTATTTATGACAGCTCAGATGTATATTCTACAGGTATTTATGAAAACTTTGCACAGAATGCGGCAAATTACGGAATTGAAATCGTAGCGGCAGAAGCATTTACTGCTGACAGCAAAACTGATTTTACCATTCAGTTACAGAAAGCAAAAGATGCCGGTGCTGAACTGGTATTCTTACCGATTTACTATTCAGAAGCAACTCTGATTTTAAGCCAGGCAGACAGCATGGGATTTGACCCTCTGTTCTTTGGATGTGACGGATTTGACGGTATTCTGGCTGTGGAAGATTTTGATACCAGCCTGGCAGAAGATGTTATGTTATTGACTCCTTTTGCGGCAGATGCCAAGGATGAGGCAACACAGAACTTTGTAGCAGCCTATGAAGAAGCTTATGGTGATACACCAATCCAGTTTGCGGCAGATGCCTATGATGCCATTTATGTAATCAAGGCAGCAGCAGAAAAAGCGGGAATTACTCCTGACATGAGTGTTTCTGATATCTGTGAAGCCATGAAAACAGCCATGTTAGAGATTACAGTGGATGGTCTGACAGGTTCCGGAATGACCTGGACAGAAGATGGTGAAGTCAACAAAGAGCCAAAAGCTGTTAAAATCGTAAATGGTGCATATACAGCAATGTAATAAGGCAGTAACAGTCTGACAAAAATGATGCTTACAAAAAACAGCTTAAAAGTGAAAAAGTAATATAGATTAATAAAAAGGGCTGAAAGAATCAGCCCTTTTTACGCATACGGAGGAGATTATGAGTAGTTTCTTTTCTTATTTAATTAATGGAATTAGTTTAGGAAGTATCTATGCAATTATAGCATTAGGCTATACCATGGTATATGGAATCGCAAAGATGTTAAATTTTGCCCATGGGGATGTAATCATGGTGGGAAGCTATGTGACATTTCTGATGGCAAGTTCTCTGGGGCTTCCCCCGGTTCTGGCAGTGCTGGTTTCGGTGGTGGTTTGTACCATTCTTGGAATTACCATTGAAAAGATAGCATATAAGCCATTGAGAAAGGCACCTTCCCTGGCAGTTTTGATTACCGCCATCGGAGTAAGTTATTTTTTACAGAATGCGGCACTTTTGATTTTTGGTGCCAATACCAAGATGTTTAAATCTGTTGTTTCCCTTCCGGCAATCCAGCTGGCTGATGGAAATGTGATTATTTCCGGAGAAACCCAGGTGACAATCGTGGCTTGTATCGTGATTATGATAGCACTGACCACATTTATCAAGAAGACAAAGGCAGGGCAGGCAATGCTTGCTGTTTCCGAAGATAAAGGGGCGGCAGAGCTTATGGGGGTAAATGTAAATGGCACCATATCCTTAACCTTTGCCATTGGTTCTGCCCTGGCAGCCATCGCAGGAGTGCTTCTTTGCAGTGCTTATCCGACACTGACACCTTATACAGGCTCCATGCCGGGAATTAAGGCATTCGTGGCAGCGGTATTCGGCGGTATCGGTTCCATTCCGGGGGCTTTCCTTGGAGGAATCTTACTGGGAATCATTGAAAATATGTCCAAGGCTTACATATCCTCCCAGTTATCGGATGCAATTGTATTTACCGTTCTGATTATTGTGTTACTTGTAAAACCGACAGGAATTTTAGGAAAGAAAATCAAAGAGAAAGTATAAAAATTCCGGGGTGTTTCAAGCAGGAGAGAAAGGTGAAGAAAGAATGAAAAAGAAATTGAATTTGAATAAATCGACAAAAGATACCATGATTACGGTAGGTATGGTTGTCGTTGCTTATATTATTATGACGGTTATGGGAAATGCGGGAGCCTTGTCAAGTCTGATGAAGGGGCTTCTGGTTCCGCTCTGTATTTATGCCATTATGGCAGTTGCCTTAAATCTTACCGTAGGTATTCTGGGAGAACTGAGTCTGGGACACGCCGGATTTATGTGCGTGGGTGCATTTACCAGTGCATTTTTTTCACTTTGCTTTAAGGAAACCATGGCGGCAGGACCAAGATTTTTCATTGCAATCATCATTGGTGCACTTACGGCTGCACTGGCAGGTCTGTTAATCGGAATCCCGGTTCTTCGGTTACAGGGGGATTATCTGGCGATTGTGACACTTGCGTTTGGTGAAATTATTAAAAATGTAATGAATGTTTTGTATGTAGGACATGATAACAGGGGTTTTCACTTTTCCTTAAAGGATTCTCTTTCTTTGAATCTGGAAGAGGGCGGTAAGGTATTGGTAAACGGAGCACAGGGAATTACGGGTACCCCCAACGATTCCACCTTTACCATAGGGGTTGTGCTTTTAATCATCAGTCTGTTAGTGGTATTAAATCTGATAAATTCCAGACCGGGTCGTGCCATCATGGCAATCAGGGATAACCGGATTGCGGCAGAATCTGTGGGAATCAATATTACAAAATATAAGTTGCTGGCATTTTCCATTTCTGCGGGTCTGGCAGGACTGGCAGGAGTGTTATATGCACACAATCTGTCCATTTTACAGGCACAGCCGAAAAACTTTGGTTATAATATGTCCATTATGATACTGGTATATGTAGTTTTGGGCGGAATCGGAAATATCAGAGGTTCCGTGATTTCCGCAGTGATTCTGGTACTTCTTCCGGAACTTTTACGAGAACTGAATGACTATCGGATGCTGATTTATTCTATTGTCCTGATTGCCATCATGCTCTTTAACTGGGCACCTAAGGCAAGACTTTTCCGGGAAAAGTATTCTCTCAAAAGAATATTTTCAAAAAAGAATGCAAAGGAGGAAGCATAAATGGCGTTATTAGATGTAAAAAATCTGGGAATCTCCTTTGGAGGTCTTCGTGCAGTAGATAAATTTGAGATTCAGATAAAAAAAGGTCAGCTTTATGGTCTGATTGGTCCTAACGGGGCAGGAAAAACTACTATTTTTAATCTTTTGACCGGAGTATATAAACCGGATGACGGAAAAATTGTGCTGGATGGAAAAAACATTACCGGGGCTAAAACCATTGACATTAACAAAGCCGGAATCGCAAGAACCTTCCAGAATATCCGGCTTTTTAAGGATTTGTCCGTACTGGATAATGTGAAAGCAGGCTTACATAATCAATATTCTTATTCGGTAATCGAGGGGATTTTCCGTCTGCCAAGATATTTTAAGGTAGAAAAAGAAATGAATGAAAAAGCCATGGAGCTTTTGAAGGTTTTTGATTTGGATAAAGAAGCAGATTATCTTGCCTCTAATTTACCCTATGGAAAGCAAAGAAAACTGGAAATTGCCAGGGCACTGGCAACCAATCCAAAGCTGTTACTGCTGGATGAGCCTGCGGCAGGCATGAATCCTAACGAAACTAAGGAATTAATGGATACCATACGATTTGTAAGGGATAATTTTGACATGACAATTCTTTTGATTGAGCATGACATGAAGCTGGTATCGGGAATCTGTGAAGAACTGACGGTATTAAATTTTGGCCAGGTACTGGCACAGGGAAAGACGGCAGAGGTTTTAAATGACCCGGAAGTTATCAGGGCATATTTGGGTGAATAGAAGCGGAGGATGAAGAAATGGCAATGCTTAGTGTAAATAATTTACAGGTGCATTATGGTATGATTCAGGCAATCAAGGATGTCTCCTTTGAGGTAAATGAGGGAGAAGTCATTGCCCTGATTGGTGCCAACGGAGCAGGAAAAACAACGATTTTACATACGGTAAGCGGGCTGTTACAGCCTACCAGGGGAAGTGTTATTTTTGAAGGACAGGACATCACCAAAATCCCTGCCCACAAAATTGTATCTCTGGGAATGGCACATGTGCCGGAAGGAAGAAGGGTGTTTGCACAGCTTACGGTACTGGAAAATCTGAAGCTGGGGGCTTACACCAGAAAAGATAAAAATGAAATGGAAGAAACCCTGCAGATGATTTATAAAAGAT